>CAJQJT010000278.1 GCA_905478725.1 uncultured Pseudomonadales bacterium | reverse complement strand
CACTAGAACGGGAATGGTCGCCAGCTTGCTCTCGGGCAATACCTGAGCTTTAAAACTTTCATGACCGCTGGACAATTCACGAAAGGCAGTGCCGCTCTTGATCAGATAAGAGCGTGCGCGACCGGTATAGAGTGAGTGGGTTATGCCGTAGAGGGTATGGCTGTTCGACTTTTTCAACTGTTGTATGCCTTCTGAATAGTGTTTATGGAGTCTGCTGTTTTGAATGCCGTCGGTTTATTGAGTGCCGTTTGTCTGTTTGAGATCTCTCGTCGCTGCGCTCTGTCGAGATGACAGAGTAGTTAGGGCACGGTTTAAAACCCAAATCTTTCAGTTCGCCCTAACACCAACCCGGTCATCTCGAACGCATGTGAAAGATCTCGCGTCGTTGCGCTCTGCCGAGATGACAGGGTGGTTGAGGTTGGCTCTAGCACCCACCCTCAGACGATAAAAAACATCACAGAATAACTGCAATAAAATGCGCCATCGATGCCAACCATACAAGACCCATTGGAACGTATAATCGTGGCCGCAATGACAAACTCATATTGATTTGAACCGGAAATGAAACAGTTTTGTCAATAGCCGAGGTTTTAAAAATATGAATATCAGCAAAGCGCTTATCCGATGCCAGCTCAAACATATCTCGGCGACATCTGTAGCGCATCATTGCAGTCGCAGCCCACTGTGGGTCAGGGTCGCAATTCCAGCTATCAATATAACCACCCACTTTACGCGACATAAATACCGGATGGCCGCCACGTTTAAGAAGTGCTTTCACGAAGGGTTTAAAGTAACCACTGATAACCTCTTGGGGATTGGCCGGTTCTCCCGTCACTGGATGCGCCATTTTCCCGCTACGCAGTGAGACAAAATTTTGCATAATAAATTCTTTGCCATCGTCCTCTTCAAGAAACCGACGCACTACTTCTACGTCGGTGTATTGAACACCTGAACCAGCGGAAAAATCCTTTAGATAACCGTTAATTTCATCGGCCGAAATTGGCCCAGACCAGTTGATATACCAGTACAAAAAAACCAGATAAAGCGCTGCTGCCGTTAACCAAATCGAAGCGATCATTGGCGTCTCTCCTTTTTTTAAGTGAGTGCTTTAAGTGAGTGCTTTAACTGAGTGCTTTAACCAAGGATTCCTCAAACTGCATCTAAAACTTCAATATCAGGCGCAGCAGTAACCAGCGCGCCCATCTTTTGACTTGCCACCAGAAAGTACTCAGTCTGACCATGGGCCTTTAACGCGTCTTGGTCTGCATATTGCTCAAGAACTTTATAAACCTGAGAGTCAGATTTGGTTCTGTGCAAGGCATAAAAAATCGCCCCTGGCTCATTGGCCAAAACCTGTTCAGTGAGACCAGTAAAAAGCTGCTCGAACTCTGCATTTTGGCCTTCACGAATCGTAATTGTTGCTATAACACCTATTGCCATGATCAAGACCTTTTGTTGTTTTAGTGATTATTAATTTTAATAATTATTTTCAGTAGAACCCGATCCAAGAACTATTTTTTACAAGAACTATTCTTTACAAGAACTATTTTTTACAAGAACTATTCTTTACAAGACATTCTTTACAAGACATTCTTTATAAGACTTTAGCTACAAGACTTTAGCTACAAGCATCAGGCCGGCTTTCGGCACAGTCATACTCGTTAGCGGACTTATACTTAATCAGGCAGCGGTGCTGCCGAGTAAAATAAGCAGCCTTATTGAAACCACCGACTTTTCATTTCAGGCCTGCCACTATAGGCGCGTAATAGGCCTGTTTGATGGCTTTAAAAATACTCGGTTCTTTGCACGCAAGATCCGTCGCCAATTCAGTGGCCAAGCCAAGTAATGACTCTGCCGAGGCCTTGCCATCGGCGAAGCCCGCAGCAATGGCATCGTCGGCGTCGTAACGCTTGCCGGTTAATACGGCATCTCGAACAGTGGCGGCAGGTAATCTCAGGCGTAAAAACTCCATCATTCCCTGGGGCAGAGGCACACCGGCATCGACCTCAGAGATACAGATCCAACCGCGATCTCTGCGCATAATTCGGTAGTCGCAGGACAGTGCTATAAAGGCGCCGCCAGCAAAGGCATGACCATTCACTGCAGCAACAGTGGGGAAAGGTAACATCAGCATGCGGCGATGAATCTCATTCATCTGGGAGGCAAATAATGTCCAGCCAGCACCGTCGAGTTTATTCAAGATTTCAAGATTGAGGCCATTACAGAAAAACTTCTCCTCCCCAACCAACACCATTGCAGTGCCTGCCACAGGATTCTCTTCAAGCTGGTCAAGAACCTCTAACATCCTCGCCTGCCAATCCAAGCAGATCATATTTTCACCGTTATTCATGGTGACTGTATAAAGAGCCCCCGCTTTGCTTATCTCGATCACTGAGCTTTCCCCCTGACAGTTCTTTTTATTATTGACACATCATATGTCACTTAATACTCTAGTCCAAGAGGATTAAAGAGCATTCAAGCTCTCTGGATATTAGACAGACTCAGCTTTTTGCCATATCTTGGCCAAGCCGAAATACCATTAAAACAATAATCGGAAAAGAATCGACCCTATGCCCTCAGCCTCTATCGCTAGATCTGGCCATCGCCTATCCAGTTCGCTATCCAGTTCGCTATTGACCTCGCTGGCGTTTATTGCAACGGCGCTAGCCATGTCTGCTCTGGCGCAGGCCATTACCCCTGAAGCAGATCAGCGTCCCAATGTGGTGGTCATTCTGGTAGATGATGCTGGCTTAACGGATTTTGCGCCTTTTGGCGGCGAAGCTCGGATGCCAACCATCCAGACCCTAGCGGACCGCGGCACCAAATTTAGCAACTACCATACCTCCCCGCTCTGCGCGCCGTCTCGAGCCATGCTGCTCACGGGCATCGACAATCACCGCACCGGTATTGCCACGATTCCAGAGGTGCTGACCAAGAATCAGATTGGCCAGCCAGGCTATTCGATGTTTTTTGAACCCGGGGTTAGAACTCTGGCGGACTTACTTAAAAGCGCTGGCTACAGTACCTATATGACCGGCAAGTGGCACCTAGGCAGCGGTGACCGTAACCTGCCCAATAGCCATGGCTTTGATCGCTCCTTTGCCCTCGACGCCTCCGGGGCCGATAACTGGGAGCAAAAACCCTACATAGGCTATTACGATTTCGCCCCCTGGTATGAAGATGGAAAGGCAGCGGATCTCCCAGAGGATTTTTACTCCTCTAAATTTATTGTCGATCGCATGATCCGCTATCTGGATAGCGATCAAGCAACTTCTCCACGGCAACCATTTTTTTCCTATCTGGCATTTCAGGCAATTCATATACCAGTCCAGGCACCTCGCGAGATAACCGATAGCTACAACGGCGTCTATGATCAGGGCTGGCAGAGGCTGCGCCAAACCCGCCATCAACGAGCAATTGACCTGGGTTTGATTGCCGCCGATGCCCCAGTGGCCGAGATGCTTTCCACGAGTAAAGACTGGGACAGTTTATCCTCAGAAGACCGTGCGCTCTATGCCCGGGCCATGCAGGTACAGGCTGCAATGCTAGAGTCAATGGACAGCCATATTGGCCGCTTTATTGAGTATTTAGATGCCCGCGGCGAGCTCGACAACACGCTGTTTATTGTCACTTCGGACAATGGCCCTGAGCCAAGCAACCCTATCGAAGTCAGTGGTATGAAAACCTGGATGAGCCTTAATGACTACAACTATCGACTGGATAATCTCGGCGAGAAAGGCAGTATGGTTGCCATAGGGCCAGAATGGGCCAATGCCAGCGCCTCACCGCTTAATATGTTTAAGTTTTATGCCGCCGAAGGGGGCATTCGCGTGCCCTTGATTATCGCCGGACCCAATATAAGCCAACAAAACTGGCAGCCCGCAATGACTCTGGTCACTGATATAACCCCTACTGTATTGGACTATCTCGGGGTGCTGGGCCAGCAGACTGACGCCACTGCAATTGCCATTACCGGACGCAGTATGATGCCATTGCTCGATGGTTCCGCTAACGAGATCTACGCCGAGGATGAAGCCATAGGCATAGAGGTATCGGGAAACTCAGCGCTGATCAAAGGGGACTATAAGCTCACCCGCAATACCCCACCTCACGGCGACAATATTTGGCGGCTCTACAATTTAACCCTGGACCCCGGTGAAACAAAGGATTTACGCGCCCTGCAACCGCAGCAATTTGAACAGCTGATGGACGATTACAGAGACTATGAGAAAGAGTTTGGCGTAATTCCCCAGGTCCAGGGGTTTGACTATATGCAGCAGACTAGATGGAATTCGGCGAAAAAGCTGCTGCGCAATAATTGGCGCGGACTAAGTTTGGCCGCCGTCGCTCTGTTGCTGACACTCTGGTTGCTAGTCTGGCTGATCATCCGAGTCATTTATCAACGCCGACTGAAACAGGCCTAAACCATTTAGAATGCCTACCCCAGATAACCAATATATTCCTGTCAGATATTGACGCCTATTATGCCAATTAATATAGTAAGGGTCGTTTAAACTTGAACAGACCCATTAGCTCGTTCGACTCTGTTCGCCGCGCTAAGGAAGTGAGGAGCATAATAAGAGGCCAACAAGAGTCTATTAAGAGCCCAATAAAAGCCAAACAACTCCAAAAGGGGAATTACCATGAAAACAAAAATTACCGAGATGCTCGGTATCGAGCATCCGATCATCCAAGGCGGCATGCACCATGTGGGCCTAGCGGAACTTGCGGCTGCGGTTTCAAATGCTGGCGGTCTAGGTATTATTACAGGGCTGACTCAGGGTACCCCAGAAAAACTCGCCAATGAAATCGCTCGCTGTCGCGCCATGACCGACAAGCCCTTCGGCGTCAATCTGACCTTTTTACCCTCGGTCACACCTCCGGATTATCCTGGTCTGATTCAGGCCATTATTGAAGGTGGCGTCAAAGTTGTAGAAACCGCGGGTAATAACCCTGCTCAATGGCTGCCAATCCTCAAAGAAAATAATATCAAAGTCATCCACAAGTGCACCTCGGTACGCCATGCTTTAAAAGCTCAGGCGATTGGTTGCGATGCGGTCTCTGTAGATGGTTTTGAGTGCGGCGGTCACCCCGGAGAAGACGATATACCAAACTTTATTCTACTGCCTCGTGCTGCGGATGAACTGACTATTCCGTTTGTCGCGTCCGGTGGTATGGCCGACGGTCGCAGTCTCGTCGCCGCACTGGCCATGGGTGCTGAAGGCATGAATATGGGTACACGCTTTATAGTCACTGAAGAAGCCCCTGTGCATGAAAATGTTAAGCAAGCTATTTTGGCCGCTAGTGAATTGGATACGCGTCTGGTGATGCGACCATTGCGCAATACGGAGCGAGTACTAAACAACCCCGGCGTTGAGCGTCTGTTGGAAAAAGAAGCCGCCCTCGGCAATGATATTAAATTTGAAGACATAGCCCCAGAAGTTGCCGGCGTTTACCCCAAAGTCATGCAAGACGGCGATATGGATGTGGGTGCTTGGTCATGCGGCATGGTTGCGGGTTTAATCTATGACAAGCCGACTGTGCAGGAGCTCATTGACCGAATTATGGCGGAAGCTGAGAGCCTGATCTCGGAGCGGCTGAAGAACTTTTTATAACGTAGCTTATTTATAACGTAGCTTATTTATTAAAAGCTTATTTGTTAAAAGCTCATCAATAAAAAGCATATCTATAAAAAGCTCATCTACAAAAAAATCCGTTTATACGAAAAACCCTTTATAACAATAATTATTTTAGGAACTAACAATGGCTACAAATATTTTTGATCTCACCGGAAAAATCGCCCTAGTCACCGGCGCTAGCCGCGGTATTGGCGAATCAATCGCCAAACTGCTCGCCGAGCAAGGTGCTCATGTTATCGTCTCCAGCCGCAAGCTCGATGGCTGCCAAACCGTGGCTGATCAGATTACTGCCGACGGCGGTAGCGCCGAGGCATTGGCCTGTCATGTAGGCAGTATGGAACAGATTGAAGAGGCTTTTGCCACAATCAAAAGCAAATTCGGCAAGCTCGATATTCTGGTGAACAACGCGGCCACCAACCCCTATTTCGGCCATATTCTCGACACTGATCTCGGCGCCTATACCAAGACTGTAGATGTCAATATTCGCGGCTATTTCTTTATGTCTGTCGAAGCGGGCAAACTGATGCGCGACAATGGCGGTGGCGCGATTGTAAACACTGCGTCAATTAATGCACTGCAGCCCGGCGATATGCAGGGAATTTACTCCATCAGCAAAGCTGCGGTAGTGAATATGACCAAGTCATTTGCCAAAGAATGTGGCGGCCTAGGTATTCGCGTCAACGCCCTGCTCCCAGGTTTCACCAAAACGCAGTTCGCCGGGGCATTGTTTACCGACGATAAAATCTATCAGTCGGCCATTGCCCAGATCCCTATGAAACGCCACGCGGAGCCCAGTGAAATGGCCGGCACTGTACTGTATCTGGTCTCTGATGCCTCCAGTTATACCAATGGTGAATGCATTGTTGTGGACGGCGGTATGACGCTCTAGGCGACAAATGACTATGGCTTTATAAGGTTCAGGCTTAGCCCTTAAAATTCCCCTACAAGACTAAAATCATCATCTATACTTTAGACATTGGTGTACTTTAGTTGGGGGGCTAAACCATGAAGTTTTTCTTACCTGTCAATCACTCTAATCATTTATTTTTCAAATCAGCAGTATCTGCCGGTCTGTTTCTGCTGCTCGCACTAAGCATTCAAGCTCAGTCTGAAACGAAACAATGGTCTGAGAGAAAATTTGATCGAACCATTCTCAGCATTGATAAAGATATCACTCGCAAGCGCTGGAATTCAGCCATAAAACGCAGTCAAAAAGCCCTGCCCCAGTGCATCGCCCTCTACTCCGCAGAGTCTCCAACCTGCATCCTGGTGCTGAAAAATATTAATCAAAGCTACGAGAAAATTCGTACTTTTAATCCACAGGGTGAGCAAATTGAAACGGCCTATAGGCTCTCCTCAGACATATTGGGGCCAACCCATGCCACCACCAATAGCGCTCGGGATTATTATTACAAATACCTGATTTTTAACGAGCTCTATGCCGAGGCCATTCCTCTGCTGATGGAAATTATCCGCCTTGAAAAGAGCCGCGACAACGATGAATACCAGTTGATGGAGCGTTACAAGCAGCTCTATGCCTTGGAAGGACTGACCGAGAACTGGGCTGCGGAGGAAGCTGCACTGATTATGGTAATACGCCTTGCTCAGGAAGTACTGGGTAAAGACAGTGAAGACTTTGCCGCTGGAGTGGAGGCACTGGCTTATAACTACTGTGTGCAGAAAAAATACTACGAGTACTTTCAGCTGATTAAAGAACAACAGGTTGAAATACCCTGCCTTTCCGAGAGCAGAAACTGAGTATTGTTGTTAGCCCTAAAAAACAGCCCATAAAAAAAGCCCCGCTATTTGAACAATAGCGGGGCTTTTTTTTATTGCTCTAACTCTCTAACTCTCTAAAAGTTAGCCTTCAAGCTGATAGTAATCCATCAAAATCTTAGCCACTTCTGGACGTGAGAACTCAGGCGGTGGCGCAATACCATCTCCCAGCATCTGA
>CAJQJT010000277.1 GCA_905478725.1 uncultured Pseudomonadales bacterium | reverse complement strand
TGATCAAGCCCCTGCCCCGCGCGCTGAACATTGTTGAGCCTATAGCCAAGCAGTTAGGACTTAAGCAGCACCTGTTTAGCTCCACCGACAAACTCTCCGGCGGCCAACAACAGCGTACCAGTATCGGCCGCGCACTGATTCAACAGCGACCGATATTTCTCGGTGACGAACCTGTGGCCAATGTCGATGAATACCAGGGTGATGCCCTATTGCAATTGATCTGCCAACAGCATCAAACAGTGGTATTGGCACTCCACGATATAGCCCAAGCCCTGTCCATTTGCACCCGTATTATCGGCTTGCAGGACGGCGCCATTGTCATCGATGCACCCAGTGACCAATTGCAGGCCAGTGACCTTGCCGGCCTCTATGGCGCTAGCTGATGTCGCTCTTAGCCCGCAATTCAGCCAATAGTTCAGCGCCTAACTCGATCAATACCTCCGCCAGCGCCCTGCGCAATATCAGCTTCTGGTTTGCCGTCTCGGCCCTGATCTGCCTGCTCTTGGTGAATATAGATATCAGCACTGCCGATCCCTGGGCGGAACTGGGACTGATGATGGCTGGCGCACTAAGCCCCTCGGTCTGGTCCTGGCCCACATTGCTTAGCAGCCTGGCCAATACCTTCGCCTTTGCCCTCCAGGGTGTCACCATCGCCGCGATCGCAGGCTTTGTCCTAGCACTGGGTTATCGTTTTACTTTGGTGCGGGCATTCTGCGCCTTTATCCGCTCGATCCATGAACTGTTCTGGGCACTGCTGTTTATGCAGGTGGCCGGGCTCTCGTCGCTTACCGGTCTGATGGCCATCGCCATTCCCTATGCTGGCACCCTGGCGAAAATCTATGGCGAACTGTTCGAAGAGGCCGACCCAGCACCGGCCAACAACCTGCCCCGCACCCCAAGCAGATTAAGCCATTTTTTCTATTCGGTACTGCCGCTGGCATGGCGCTCCATGGCCACCTACACCAGCTACCGTTTTGAGTGCGCGATTCGCTCCAGCGCCATTCTCGGTTTTGTCGGTCTACCGACCCTAGGCTTTCACCTTGAGACCGCCCTTAGTGATGGCCACTACAGTGACGCGGCGGCGTTCTTTTATGCTCTATTGCTGCTTATAGGGACATTGCGCCTGTGGCTGCACAAACGCCTGCTGCCGATCTATTTGGTGGCGGTGTTCTACTACCTGCCGCCTCAAGCGACAATTTCTTGGCAGCTACTGGTGCGCTTTGTCACTGAAGATATAGTGCCAGCACCACTCCGTGGTCAAGCATTCCTCAGCGGGGAAACCATCAATGATTTTGCCCAGTGGTGCAACCTGCTATGGCAACAGCAGGTCTGGCCGGGCTTGGTCAATACAGTGCTACTGGGGCAGATCAGCTTGGTCTTTACCGGGCTCTTAGCTCTCGCCTTGCTGCCACTCAATTCTTCGCGCTTTATCCAGCGTCGTTGGAAGCGTGGCATCGGCGATTCAATTTTAGTTTTGCTGCGCACCTTGCCGGAATACCTGCTGGCCTTTATCGGACTGCTGATTTTGGGGCCCTCAATGTTACCGGCCATATTGGCCCTGGGCATTCACAATGGTGCGATTATCGGCCATCTGCTTGGGCGCTATACTGAAGAACTTAATCTGCGTGCGGATGCCAGTCGTGGAGTCACTCTGTATTTCTACGAAGTGCTGCCGCGAATTTACCGGCAGTTTTTAGCGTTCTTGTTTTATCGCTGGGAAGTCATTCTGCGGGAGACCGCGATTCTTGGAATTCTCGGCATTGCCACATTGGGCTTTTATATTGACTCGGCCTTTGAAACCTTTCGCTTTGATGTGGCCCTACTGCTGATTCTAGTCAGTGCCGCTCTGAATATTAGCGTCGATCAATTTGCCCGCTATCTGCGCCAGCGGCTGCAACTCAAGACTGTGCCTGAATCGCTTTAGGCCGCTTATAAGACCGTTTAGCCATCCAGACTTCTACTGCCTACCAGCGTCGGCGGCAGCCTCAAACTTATCCATATGCCCACGCATCCGTGAGATCAGCTCAGGCATGACATTGTCGGGCATGTTGTGGCCCATATCTTCCAACAGCACAAACTCAGAACCCTCAATTAACTCCGCGGTGTGCACACCATGTGGCGGTGGCACCAGTGTGTCATCAACACCGTGCATCACCAGGGTGCTGGCCTGAATACTGGCAACATCCGCAGAGCGGTCACCGGACTTAAAAATCGCCATCAGCTGGCGCGGCATTGATTCGGGATAAAAGCCCCGAGCGCGCATCATTGCATCCCGCTCCGCTGCCGCATCACCACCTGCAAGCTCACGCAAATTGCCCTCGGCCTGACGCGTCGGCCAGGGCAGATGACGGGCACCAGTGGAGGACATAATCGACACCAAACTGCGAGTGCGCTGGGGATATTGCGCGGCGACAACCTGGGCGATCATGCCGCCCATAGAGGTGCCGATAATATGGGCATCTTGATACTCCAGCGCATCCATTAGAGCCACTGTATCAGTCGCCATATCATCCAATGTATAGGGTGCATTTACTGGCAAACCGATTTTCTGCTTAATCAGCTGCAACCACAGAGTCGGCTGCCCCCAATCGTCAAAACTCGTAGAACCGCCGACATCACGGTTATCAAACATCAGTAGCTCATAGCCGCCCTCTTCAAGGCCCTTGACCAGAGTATCGCCCCACACAAGGTTGGAGCCACCAAGACCCATGATGATCACTATCTTAGGGCTATCTGGGTTCTGCCCAACAATTCGATAGGCCATTTCAATGCCATTGACCGCGACTGTTTCCAATGGGTGGGATTCGATATAGCTACGGGAATACTCGGCACTCACGAAGGGCGCTGCCACTGTTAGCAGAAGACCTAAAATAATCGTTTTCATAACCACATCCTACTTAAGCAACCAATGACGCCAATACAGCACGCTTGCCTTGAAAGGGCCGCCGTCCATGCATCACCAAAAAATTATCTAACACAGCAACATCACCAGACTGCCAGGGAATATCAAACGTCAGCTGGTCCGCCAGCTCTATAGCCAGGGCCATATGGGCGCTGTCGATCGCCGAACCATCGCCAAAACAGATGGATTTTTCGCCACTATTGCGAGCATCTTTCCAACCGCGAAAGGCGGCGATCAGCTGATTAAAAAACACGGTTCGGCCATCATCGAGTTGGCGTACCGCTAGCAATACAGGGGTGGTCACACTCAGTGAACCGTCTTCCTGCCACTGCCAGTCATAATTCAAATGCTCAAGCTTAGTCTCAGCCTGCTGGCGATTCTCGGCACTCAAGGTGCTCTGCCAACTGCGACCCTGACCTGAGGCCAGGTCCTCTACCAAAGGCATGGTCTGGGAATAGCGCACACCTTTGTTCTCGCAATCTGTCACAAACGCTGGCAGCTGCTCTCTAAGCTGTTGCAACAAAATATCTGAACGACAGATCGGTGTAGCACCACCGCTCTCAGCGGCCTGCTCACAGAAAAAGAATAGCTTCGAGGGATAAACCGGCGTCTGAGCCATCTCGTGATGCAAAAAGATCGACACTGTTGGCGGCGCTTCATTGGCGGTAAATACCAATTCCGTGCGATTGCGTCTCACGGCATTAGAGAGAGACTCGGCATAGGTAAAGTTGGGCCAGTCAAAGGCGCGAATAAAATCATCGAAGTCGCGATCATCTTTAAGCCCAAAACCGCGAAATAAAATCGCACCAGTGAGCGCCAGTTGATCTTCTATCTGATCGCGATGTTCAGTGACCCACTCTGCTATAACAGCTTTATTCACTGGCTGATCAGAACAAAACGCCAGTGGAAAAACTGTCTCAGCGTGATGCTGTTGCCCGGGCAGATTGATTGTCTCAACGTTTAATTGGCTCATAGTGATTAATCGTAAATCGAGTGAAAAGTATTAAACGCGGCTTCGCAAAACTGTGCCGGATCATTAAAACGACGGTTCTGATTGAGCGCGGAAATAGCATCCATTTCCTCATCGCTTAAGCTGAATTCTGTAAGGGTTAAATTTTCAATCAGACGTTGGGGATTACTGGTTTTCGGAATCACCGCCGTGCCCCGCTGAATACCCCAGCGCAACACCACCTGAGCCGCCGTGGCACCGGTTCGCTGTGCCGCGGCCAGTACTGAGGGATCAGTTAACACTGTGTCATTGGCACCGGCCATATTGAGTTCCACATAGGACAGAGAACCCAGTGGCGAGAACGCTGTAACGGCCATATTGTAAGAGCGCGCGGTGCGCAATAGGGCTTCTTGAATAAGGTAAGGATGAGATTCAATCTGCAGCATGGCCGGCTTGATTCGGGCATAGCTCATCAGATCATGCAACAGAGCTGCGCTGTAATTACAGACGCCAATTTGGCGCACCAGGCCATTTTCCACCAGCTGTTCCATAGCACCCCAGGTTTCACTCAGTGGAACCTGATCAAGCTCCATACCCGGGTTCTCGGCGCTGTGATCGAAGATCCACTCCGCTGGGTAGCGATGATTAAAATCCACATAGCGCAGCGCTATAGGAAAATGCACCAGATAGAGGTCGATATAATCCAAGCCCAGGTCATCCATTGATCGGCGACAAGCCGCCTCAACATGCTCCGCACGGTGATAGGTATTCCACAGCTTGGTGGTTACCCACAGCTCTTCACGACTGCAGAGACCATCGGCGATCGCTCTGGCGATGCCCTCACCCACCTGCTGCTCGTTGCCGTAATCAGCCGCGCTATCAAGATGGCGATAGCCCACCTTGATAGCTTCGTAAACTGCATCTGCAGCACTGTCCTGATCGATCTTCCACAGACCCAGACCCACAGCGGGCATGGACTTGGAGGAGACTTTAATCGCCGGTGCTTGGATAGTAGTAGGTTGAATAGCAGGGTTTTGAATAGCGTCAGACATAATATTCCTAATCGTTTGTGTAATGGGCCAAATCATTGGCCGCCATAAATTGGTTTATATCCACTGCCCCGCCACTGGCGATAGACGCCTGAGCGGCACTGGCAACAATCATCGACCAAAGTCCCTGAAGTGGCGTCGCCGCCGACACAGACTTTTTCTCAAGCTGGTCGACAAAGGCAATATGTTCAAAATAAGTAGCGCCGTGATGGCCGCTCTGCTCTATCAGTGCAGGATAAGTCACATCCATGGTTTTCGAGGGACCCAACTCGCCAGCTTCAATGGCCAGGGTTGCTTTGGCACCCTGCTGCTGGTGAAAATTAAACACTTCTGTAGCCTTGAGGCGACCGCGGTCACCACTGACTACCAGCTCTTCACTAAACTCATGACAAAACATATTCAGGGTGAAATTGGCGCGGGTGCCATTGGCATAATCAATCACCACAAAGGCATGATCATCAATATCTGACTTTTTACCATCGCGCTCAAAGTCGATAAAGTTCACTGCCTGACCGCCGCTAGCGTAGACCTTCAGCGGCTGAGACTGAGCCAGCAGATTAATTAGGTCGAAATAATGGCAGCACTTTTCCACCAAGGTGCCACCACTGGTGCTATTAAATTTATTCCACTGTGCCACCTTATCCAAAAACGGCGGCCGGTATTCGCTGAGACTAATGGTTTTGATATCACCCAGAGAGGCCCTGTCTAACGCCTCGTGAAACGCCTCCACATACTGAGCCTTATACCGGTACTGCAAACCGATCTGGATAAACGAGGAATAGTCTCTCGCCATAGCTTCAGTAGCCGCGGCATCCTGTAAGTCTGTAGCCATAGGCTTTTCTAAAAAGATCGGTTTGCCCGACTTGATCGCGGTTTGCAAAATCTCGAAGTGGGTATAGTTGGGCGTGCAGATAAACAGCGCATCAACAGCGGGATCATTACAGGCGGACTCTAGGTCTGGATAACGGACAAGTGGCTTATGGGAATAGCCAGTAAAGTTAGCCTCGGCAATATCCATGCTGTGCTTTTGAGTATCGAAGATGCCATAGATTTGCGCACGACCCAATAAAGTCGCCACACGCATATGCTCTTGGCCAATAGTGCCGGTGCCAATTACCACTAGGTTGTGATTCGGTATCGGGCGCTGATAGAGGTACTGATCAGATTCAACTATA
>CAJQJT010000276.1 GCA_905478725.1 uncultured Pseudomonadales bacterium | reverse complement strand
TTACTGGCCCTGACTATTTTGGTTGGCGGCATCGCACTAGCCGCGATTATGACCTGGTGGGAACGTCGCTTGCTGGGCTTTTGGCAGGACCGACTCGGCCCCAATCGCCTCGGTCCCTTTGGCATAGGGCAGGTTGCCGCGGACATGATCAAGCTGCTATTTAAGGATGACTGGGTTCCGCCCTTCGCTGACAAAGTGGTTTTTATCTTTGCTCCCACAGCGATTGTGGTGGCGATGATGATGGGCTTTGCCGTGGTGCCCTTTGCCCCCGACACCTACATTATCGACGTCAATATAGGGCTGCTGTTCTTTCTCGGCATGACCTCTCTGGCGGTTTATAGCGTCCTGCTCGGTGGCCTAGCGTCGAATAATAAGTACGCTCTGCTGGGCGGCCTGCGCTCGGCGGCGCAGATGGTCAGTTACGAAGTTTTTATGGGCCTGTCGTTGATGGGCATTGTGATGATGACTGGCAGCTTTAGTCTGGTAGATATAGTCGAAGCCCAGCGCGATGTTTGGTTCTGCTTCTCACAGATACTGGGCTTGCTGGTGTTTGTGGTGGCTGGCATTGCCGAGAGTCATCGTCTGCCCTTCGATTTACCGGAGGCAGAGCATGAGCTCACGGCAGGCTTTCACACTGAATATGGCGGTATGAAATTCGCCATGTTTATGCTCGGGGAATATCTGGGTCTGATTCTTATTTCTTGCATGATCACCACGCTATTTTTGGGTGGCTGGTTTGGCCCTATGTTTATCGGCGACTGGCTGCCGCCCTTTGTCTGGTTCGGCCTCAAAGTCTTTTTTGTAATCTGTTTCTTTGTGCTGTTGCGCGCAGCGATACCCAGGCCTAGATACGATCAGCTGATGTCACTGGGCTGGAAAGTTATGTTGCCGATTACCCTGGTCAACCTGCTGGTGACCGGTGCGGTGCTGTTGTGGATGGAGGGAGCTTAGAAGATGTTAAGTCAACTGCGAACCATGTGGGAAATTCTCAAGCATACCTTCACCAAGGCGGAGACGGTGCAGTATCCGGAGGAGCAACCCTACCTGTCACCGCGCTATCGCGGGCGCATTGTACTGACTCGAGATCCCGACGGTGAAGAGCGCTGCGTGGCCTGTAATCTCTGTGCTGCGGTGTGCCCGGTTGACTGTATCGCACTACAAAAAGACACCAGAGAAGACGGCAGCTGGTACCCGGAATTTTTTCGTATTAATTTCTCCCGCTGCATTATGTGTGGCATGTGTGAAGAGGCCTGTCCCACCTATGCCATTCAGCTGACCCCAGATTTTGAGATGTGCGAATACGATCGCCAGAATATGGTTTATGAAAAAGAGCACCTACTCATTAATGGTGTCGGTAAGTACCCGGATTACAATTTTTATCGAGTCTCGGGCCTGCAGCGTTCCTTTAAAGATAAGGGCGAAGGCCTCAATGAGGCGCAACCCATAGATGTGAAGAGCCTACTGCCATGATGATATGTTTTGACGGCCAGAGGAGATCGCCATGCTTGAGATAAGCCTGTTTTATATTGCTGCCACCGTGGCCCTGGTGGCGACCATTCTGGCCATGACCAGAGCTAATGCAATTCATGCCCTGATCTACTTGATTGTATCGCTACTGGCAGTGGCAGTGATCTTCTTCCTGATCGGCGCACCCTTTGCCGCGGCCCTGGAAATTGTTATCTATGCCGGTGCCATTATGGTGCTGTTTGTCTTTGTGATTATGATGCTCAATCTCGGTGAAGAGGGGGATGCCCGAGAGAAGCAGTGGCTGAGCCCGGCGGTCTGGGCAGGACCAACACTGCTGGCGGTGATCTTATTTGCCGAGTTGCTCTACATTATCTCTTCCGTGGAAGGTCCGGTATCCACGGCACAGGTTACCGCCAAACAGGTTGGCCTAACGCTGTTTGGACCCTATGTACTGGCGGTGGAAATTGCCTCCATGCTGCTGCTCGCAGGTTTGGTCGGCTCCTACCATCTCGGCCGCCGCGCCCTAGATCGAAATATTGATGAAGCTGATGCACGGGCGCTTTTTAACTCTGATCCTAACTCTGATCCTAACTCTGATCCTAACTCTGATCCTAACTCTGATCCTAACTCTGATCCTAACTCTGATTCTAATGCCGGCAGGGGGGAGCAATAATGGACGGTCTCAATATTCCCCTGAGCCATATCCTACTGGTCTCGTCACTACTCTTTTCCGTGGGCATGCTCGGCCTGATGATGCGGCGCAATATTATTTTTATTCTGATGTCTCTGGAAGTGATGCTCAATTCCACCGCTCTGGCTTTTGTCGCCGCGGGCGCCCACTGGGGGCAGCCCGATGGGCAGATCGTGTTTATGTTAATTCTCAGTGTGGCCGCGGCAGAAGTGGCGGTGGGTCTGGGTCTGGTGCTGCAAATTCAGCGGCGCTTTAAATCTCTGGATATGGATAACGCCAACAGGATGCAGGGCTAACTATGAGACAGCTTATCGGGTTGATACCGCTTATTCCGCTGCTTAGCTCAGTCTGTCTGATGCTGCTGGGTGGCCGACTGCCGCGCCTCTGGATTGGACTGCTCGGGGTTGGCTCCGTGGGTCTCGCAGCGCTGCTCACTGGGCTCACTGCAGTGGATTTTCTGGCTAACCCGGAGCCCTTTCAGCTGACGCTGTGGGTGTGGATGCAGGTGGGTAATTTTGCCCCTGGAGTGGCCTTCTATTTTGATGGTTTAACCCTGGTGATGATGTCGGTGATCACCGGTGTCGGTTTTTTGATCCATCTTTTTTCCACCGAATTTATGGAAGAAGATAAAAGCTATGCTCGCTACTTCGCCTATCTAAATATGTTTGTCGCCGCGATGCTGATTCTGGTGATGGCGGATAACCTGTTGCTGCTTTATCTGGGCTGGGAAGGGGTGGGGGTCTGCAGTTATCTATTGGTCGGTTTCTGGTATCAAAATTCTGCCAATGGTCAGGCTGCGCGCAAGGCGTTTATTGTCACTCGCATTGGCGACACGGCTATGGCTCTGGGATTGTTTTTGCTCTTTACCGAGCTGGGCACATTGAATATTCAAGCCTTAGGCGTAGCTGCAAACGAAACCTGGCAGGTGGGCGACAAGCTGCCGTTGATTGCCTGTCTATTATTACTCGCTGGCGCCGTGGGTAAGTCGGCACAGTTGCCACTGCACACCTGGCTGCCGGACGCCATGGCCGGCCCGACGCCTGTCAGTGCACTGATTCATGCGGCGACCATGGTGACCGCCGGTGTCTATCTGATTGCCCGCACCCATGAACTCTATCTGCTGGCCCCCATCGCCATGATTGCTGTGGCCTTAGTGGGACTGAGTACCTCGTTAATGGCGGCGTTTACCGCTCTCACTCAGCGAGATATCAAACGTATTCTGGCCTATTCAACCATCAGCCAAATTGGCTATATGTTTCTCGCTCTGGGGGTCGGTGCTTGGAGCGCCGGTGTCTTTCACCTGATGACCCATGCCTTTTTTAAGGCGCTGCTGTTTTTGGGTTCTGGCGCGATTATTCACTGTCTTCATCACGAACACGATATCTTCAAAATGGGTGGCTTGCGCACCCGCATGCCGGTGACTTTTTGGAGCTTCATGATCGGCTCTGCAGCACTGGCGGCACTGCCTATGACCTCGGGATTTTTCAGCAAGGATCAGATTCTATTGCAGGCCTATCAGGTCGATGGCATTGGCCCCTGGCTGTGGCTCGGCGGTCTGCTCGGCGCGCTGCTGACTGCGATCTATAGTTTCCGTCTGGTGTTTGTAGTGTTCTTCGGTAAAGCCAATACCGAGCCAGACCGAGACACTGGCTGGCGCATGGCGCTGCCCCTGAGCTTACTCTGTGCCCTGGCACTGTTTGGTGGCTGGATTATGCTGCCGGTGGCGGAGGTCTTCCCTACGGCTAGCGGTCTGCATCCGGCCCACTGGGTTGAGTATGTCTCGATTGCGGTACCGATTGTTGGCGTAGTCATAGCCTATTTGGTGTTTTACAGCGGCCAGCTGCGGGTTGATGGTCTGTTGAATATGCCATTAATGCAAAGCTTGCAGCGCTTTTGGTACAGCGGTTGGGGCCTTGATGCACTCTATGATCGATTGTTTGTGCGGCCCTATTATGCACTCGCGGCGCTGTTTAAAGGGGAGCCGGTGGACGCGGTCTACGGCCTGATTGTGGCGATTAATCAAACCCTTAATGGCTGGTTGGCAGAAGGGCAGAGTGGGCAGATGCGCCGCTATCTGATCAGCATGGTGTTCGGCTTGATTGTGGTGCTGGCGATTATGTTGGGGGCTTTTTAATCTAATGGGACGCTTTTAATGCTGATGATTAATCTGATACTGATCCTTTTAGTCGGTGGCCTGTTGGCCATGCTGTCAGAGCGCTTTGGCAGTCATGTACCGCGAATGGTTGCCCTGGCCGTGGTGTTACTCGATCTAGTCTATTTACTACTGGCCCTCTCAGGGTTGCCAGAATTGGGTGGGCTGCAGGCGCCGGTGCCCGGTGACCCTCAGACTTGGTTGATGCACTACCGAGCTGAGTGGATTCCTGCCTTTGGTATTAGTTTTGAATTTGCCCTAGACGGTATCAGCCTACTAATGGTCCTGCTGACACTGGTTCTGGGTGCGGTGGCCGTGAGTTCCTCTTGGACTGATGTGACAACTAAGTGCGGGTTTTTCGAGGCCAATCTACTCTGGACTCTGGCCGGTGTGCTGGGCGTATTTATGGCTCTCGACCTGTTTTTGTTTTTTCTATTTTGGGAAGTGATGCTGATTCCCATGTACTTTATGATCGCCATCTGGGGCCATGAGCAGCGCGCCTATGCGGCGATGAAGTTCTTTATTTTCACTCAGGCCAGCGGACTCCTGATGTTGGTTTCAGTGTTGACCCTGGCGACGATTCACCAGAGCAATACTGGGGTCTGGAGTTTCAGTTATTTTGATCTGCTAAATACCCAGATGGCGGCCCAGACTGCCTATTGGTTAATGCTCGGCTTCTTTGTTGCCTTTGTGGTGAAACTGCCGGGCTTTCCCTTTCACACCTGGCTGCCGGATGCCCACACTCAGGCACCCACTGCAGGCAGTGTGATTCTCGCCGGAGTACTATTGAAAACCGGTGCCTATGGTCTGATTCGATTTGCTGTGCCGCTATTTCCCGAAGCCTCCATTGATTTTGCGCCGATCGCCCTTTGGCTGGGTGCTGCAGGCGTGGTTTATGGCGCGGTGCTGGCCTTTGCCCAGACCGACTTTAAGCGCCTGATCGCCTACAGCAGTGTCAGCCATATGGGCTTTGTGCTGCTCGGTGTCTATGCCTGGAATCAGCTGGCACTGCAGGGTGCGGTGATGCAGATGGTCGCTCATGGCTTTAGCACTGCGGCACTGTTTATGATTGCTGGCTCTCTTCAGGAGCGCCTGCACACCAGAGATATGCGTGAGATGGGTGGCCTCTGGCACAATATGCCACGCATGGGTGCGGTGGCCATGTTCTTTATCATTGCCTCTCTGGGACTGCCGGGGCTGGGTAATTTTGTCGCCGAGTTTTTGGTTCTGCTGGGGCTGTTTCAGGTAGATCCCTGGCTGACCATGATCGCTGCACTGGGCCTGATTACCGGTGCTGCCTATTCCCTACTGCTGATGCAGCGTTCGTTTCAGGGAGAGCCGGACGAAAGTCGCCGACTGAATGATTTTGGTACTCGGGAGATGCTCACTATGGCATTGATGATGGTCGCTCTGATTGGTTTGGGTCTCTATCCCCAGCCAGTTCTGGATATGGCTCAGCCGGTGCTCGATGGCCTGCTGCAGTTCTCAGCCACAGTTGTGGGAGGACAGTTATGAATCTCAGTCAAGTGCAGGCTTTGATGCCGCTATTAATCTTGAGTCTTACCGCCGTCATGCTGATGATTCAGGCGTCGATAAAACGCGATCAGGCCACCGCTTGGGTGATTACTGCCATAGGTTTAGTGCTGACAATCTGGGGAGCTATTTATGCCCGAGACTTTAGCCAGACGGTGACTATTCTGTTTAATGTGGATCCCTGGGGACTGTTTTTTTCCAGCTTGATGGCATTGGCTGCGCTGGTAACTCTGCTGCTGTCGCGGGAGAGTTTCGCCGACGAGGGTCAACGCAAAGAGGAATACTACCTGCTGCTGGTACTCTCGCTGCTGGGTGCTCTAGTGTTGATCCAGTCGAGTCATATGGTGTCACTACTGCTGGGTATGGAGCTGATGGGGGTGGCGCTCTATGTGATGATTGCCTTCCCGGAAAAGGGCGAGTTGCCAGTAGAGGCGGCGATTAAATATCTGGTGCTTTCAGCCTGTGCCTCGGTGATTTTGCTCTATGGTTTTGCCCTGCTATATGCGGCCACCGGTGAGCTTAGTTATGCCGGTCTCGGTGTCAAAGCTGGGCAGGCTTACGCACAAAACCCACTACTGATTCTGGCCGGCACCGGGATGGTGATATCGGGCATTGGCTTTAAGTTATCTCTGGTGCCTTTCCATATGTGGACTCCAGATGTTTATCAGGGTGCGCCGACGCCGGTCACCGGTTATCTGGCGACGGTCTCCAAGGGCGCGGTGTTTGTTGCGCTGACAAGAATGTATCTCGACGGCCAGCTTTATCAGTACCCCAGTTTGATCAGTGCTTTGGCCGTTATCGCCATCGCCTCAATGCTAATTGGTAATCTGCTGGCACTGCGGCAAAACAATATCAAACGCCTACTGGCCTATTCGTCGATAGCCCACCTTGGCTATCTGCTAGTGGTGCTCATTGCACTCACCGGCAAAGGTCTGGCCAGTGATGCTGTGACCTATTACCTGACTGCCTATGTATTGACCAGTCTCGCTGCCTTTGCGGTGATTGCCAGGGTCTCGGGAGAGGATGCGACGCAATGTCAGATCAGTGCTTACGAGGGGCTGTTTTGGCGCGATAAGGTTCAGGCCATATGCCTGACTGTAGCGCTATTGTCTCTCGCGGGTATTCCCTTGACGGCTGGATTTATCGGCAAATTTTATGTGATTACGGTGGGAGTTCAGAGTTCCCTCTGGGCCTTGCTCGCGGCAGTGGTTGTCGGCAGCGCTATCGCCATTTATTATTACCTGAGAATCATTTTTGCCATGAGCAAGGTGCCAGAGGATACCGTTGAGCATCAGGCCTATCCGGGTCGTGTATTAGCACTATTCTTAACCCTACTGGTTCTCGTTTTGGGTAGCTGGCCAGAGTCTTTTATAAACTACGCCACAAGCCTTTGAAATATCAATGCCAGCCGCAAGATAGCTGAGAGTGTGATTAACTGAGGATAAAAATTATGCTGCGTTCTGTTGATTTAAGTGACTACATGCTGCGCAACCCGGTTACCGTAACTGCTGATGAAAATGTCTTTGTTGCAATCAACCTGATTGTCGAAGAAAAGGTTTCTGGAGTCTGTGTGGTGGATTCTGGCGGCACTTTGCTCGGCGTGCTGTCCGAGCTCGATTGTCTGAGGGCTATACTGGGTGCGACTTACAATGAGCACGGTGATGTCGGTAATGTGGCCGATTATATGACCAAAGAGGTGGACTGTTGTGAGCTGCATGCCGATCTGGTGGATGTTGCCGCAGATATGATCAAGAAAGGTCACCGCCGCCGTCCGGTTTTAGATCATGGCAAGTTGGTGGGTCAGATAACCTGCCGCAAGCTATTGTCAGTGGTCAGTCAATTTTCCCATTCGAAAAGCTAGCGCCGGTTGCGAGTAGGTAATAATCTGGCGCTGACTGTCGAGCTGCAATAGGTGGTCGGCTCGCAGCGGCATTTCCCTGAGGCTCTGTTCGGTAATGCGCTGATAGTGGGCGATAAACTCAGTAATCTGGCTGGCTGTCATAATGCCGTTTGCTGACTCTTTGGCTGAAGCTAAATTCGCTGAGGCTCCATTGGCTGAAGCTCCATTGGCTGAGGCTCCACTATGTAAGGCGCCGATACGCGCACGCATTTTTTCTTCTTGCTCCAGTCGCCAGTTAAAGACGCTTTCGAAAGAGGGCGCCTGCAGCATAATTAGCTG
>CAJQJT010000275.1 GCA_905478725.1 uncultured Pseudomonadales bacterium | reverse complement strand
CATGATCCTGTACTTGGGGTAATGTTTCGTTTAGCTTACGGGCAACAGTGGATACAAAAATAACCGGTTCACGGCTGTCAGCTAACTGATTTAGTTCCTCTTGCACCTTGTCCCAACTGTCAGCGACAAGTTTGATTTTCCCACGGGAGATTTCATTTTGAGTGTTGAGACGTTGCTGCAATGCTTTCCAGCCGCGTTCCATCTGCGTGTTCAAGCCGGTTAGAGAATCGAAAGCCTCCTCTCGCGCAGCTACTGCATCGTCGGCCAACTTGGTAATTCGCAGCGCTTTAACTCGCAGGTCGGCAATACTCTGAATGTTAGCTTGATCGTTTTTTGCCTGCCGATTAACTTCGACAATACTGTATGCTGCAGTACCTATACAGATAATCCCCAGCGTGATAATTAGGCTGCGAAATAGCGATCCCTTGCTAGTAGTTGTACTCATATAATCCTCCATGTTGATTCTTTATTGCAGTTATTTTTTCGGGTTACTCAAATCAATAATCCGCAAGTTTTAAATCCTAAATAGCTACAGCCATAAATTGATCATCTTCAATCAGTTTGCGAGCACAAAAGAGTGCCATTGATTGCTCTTCCTCGACAAAGACTCCATCGGTAAAACTGGCCATTGGGCATTGACTAGAGACTGTTTGATACTGATCCACAGGGAGAGACTTAATCCCCTGAACTGCATCTACCACCACACCCACATAGACATTATTGATATCCAGCACTAAGACTCTCCGGTCTCGCGCCGCACTCGTTAGGCAGCCACCGAGAAAAGCAGCCAGATCGATAATTGGCAATAGACGGCCCCTTACATTTGCCAGGCCAGTCACCCAGGATTTTACCCGGGGCAACTTTGTCGATTTGGGGAGTTCGAGTATCTCACCCACCTCATTTAATGGAATCAGGTAGCTATGGCCGAGCAGGTTAAAGGCAATTAACTTGCGCGCCTCAACGATCTGCTTTTGCGCAGGCAAGCCATGGACCGATTCACTGAATCGGCTAGCCACACTGCTAATGGCTGAAAAGAGTTGCTTTACTTTAGACACGGTGCGAGATCCTAATTTAGGACATTGGTAATTGCCGATACTAGTTGCTTCTCATCGATCGGCTTGACCAGATAGGCCTTGGCACCTTGACGCTCACCCCAGACCTGATCTGCCTGCTGATTTTTGGCTGTAACTATAATGACCGGGATATGCTGGGTTTCCTTGCCGCGACTAAGCTGCCGAGTTGCCTGAAAGCCGTTTAGTCCAGGCATCACTATATCCATCAAAACCACATCCGGCTGCTCTTCTCGGGCCAGATTAAGCCCCTGCTCCCCAGAATCTGCAGAGAGTACAGAAAAACCATTGCGCTCGAGAATATTGGCCAACTTATATGTTTCTGTAGGAGAGTCATCCACAATCAATACTTTTGCCATTTGATAAAACCTCTAAATCCTTTAGTTAGTTTTGGGTATGTTTTTCTAATACATCGAGTAATTCTGCACGACCGAAGGGCTTGGTCAGATAGTCGTCAGCGCCGACTATGCGGCCTTTGGCCTTATCAAAAAGGCCATCTTTGCTCGACAGCATGATCACTGGAGTAGATTTATATTCGGGATTGTTTTTGATTAGTGCGCAGGTCTGATAGCCGTCGAGACGCGGCATCATGATGTCGATAAAAATGACATCTGGTTTGATATCGACAATTTTCGACAGGGAATCGAAACCATCTGACGCTGTCGCGACATCACAGCCAGCTTTTGCCAACAAGGTTTCTGCGGTACGTCTTATTGTGTTGCTGTCATCTATGACGAGGACTTTAAGGCCCTTAACATCCATATTTTCACCATTTTAAAACCACTTAACGCCTTAAGCATTGCCAACATCACTTAAGTTATGGAATTTTAAACACACTTGTAATGTATAATCCACAAGCCTCTAAACTTTGTAAAATAATTGATTTATAGGTCACAGAATTTTTCAGGGCATCGGCCATATCAGTTGCCACACTTAGTTATAGCGCAAATATCAACCTAAGGCTGTCATTTTATGGGCACATCGCTCGGCGTCATTATGGACCCCATCCAATCCATTTCTTTTTACAAAGATTCAACTCTGGCGATCCTGCTAGCGGCTCAGGCACAGGGATTTGATCTTTTTTATATGGAGCAGTCTGATCTCTATATAGACAATAGCGGGCCCAGAGCTCATCTGCGCCCGCTAAAAGTATTTAATGACGCAGATAAGTGGTTCGAACTGGGTGACAGCAAAGACGCTGCTCTCGAAGAGATGGATGTCTTGGTAATGCGCAAAGACCCGCCATTCGATAGCGAGTTTATCTATTCCACCTATATCCTTGAAGCTGCGGAACGCCGCGGCTCACTATTGGTTAACAAGCCTCAGAGTCTGCGCGACTGCAACGAGAAGGTGTTTGCCACAGAATTCCCCCAGTGCACCCCACCGCTATTAGTCAGCCGCGATCAAGAGCGATTGAAGGGCTTCTTAGCCG
>CAJQJT010000274.1 GCA_905478725.1 uncultured Pseudomonadales bacterium | reverse complement strand
TTACAAAGGTAGGGAGTTAGAATCTCCGGTGAGCACGTAAGACGCAAAGAGGCCAAGAAGAAGTAATAGGGTAATACGATGAGCGATAAGAAAGTATCACGTCAGCGTCGCGCTAAGCGCGTACGCATGAAAATCCGCGAGTTAGGTGCTAACCGTTTGTGCATAAACAGGACTCCACGTCACATTTATGCTCAGGTTATTGCCGCTGAAGGCGACCGAGTATTAGCGACTGCCTCGACGTTGGAAAAAGATCTGCGCAGTGGCAGCACTGGCAATACAGATGCAGCTACAGCTGTTGGCAAATTGGTTGCCGAGCGCGCCGTTGCTGCGGGTGTCACGAAGGTGGCGTTTGACCGCAGTGGCTTCAAATACCATGGCCGTGTAAAAGCACTGGCTGACGCCGCGCGTGAAGCCGGCCTCGAATTTTAATAGGTAGAAGATATGGCTCTTACAGATCAGAAAGATGCAGCTGAAGGAATGATGGAGAAGCTGGTTCAGGTTAACCGTGTTGCAAAGACGGTTAAAGGTGGACGTATTTTTGCTTTTACTGCACTGACTGTTGTTGGTGATGGCAATGGTAAAGTTGGCTTCGGTCGTGGCAAGGCGCGTGAAGTGCCCCAGGCGATTCAGAAGGCGATGGAAGCTGCTCGTCGCAACATGATTGATGTTGCTCTAGATGGCAGCACCATCCAGTATCCAACCAAAGGTATTCACGCTGCATCGAAGATATATATGCAGCCAGCCTCAGACGGTACTGGCGTTATTGCCGGCGGCGCAATGCGCTCTGTGTTAGAACTGGCCGGTGTGCAAAACGTACTGGCTAAGTGCTACGGTTCAACTAACCCGGTTAACGTAGTTCGCGCAACTTTCAAGGCGCTGCGAGATATGAAATCACCGGAAGATGTTGCAGCGAAGCGTGGCAAGTCTGTAGAAGAAATCCTCAACTAAGTGACCGCTAATACAGCGTCAGTTATTGGAAGTAGATCATGGCAAAAGCTAAATTGAAGAAAATTAAAGTTACCCAGACCAAAAGTATCATCGGTCGTTTAAAGAATCACAAGGCCTGTGTTTCTGGTTTGGGGTTACGTCGGATCGGTCATACTGTTGAAGTAGAAGATACTCCATCAGTTCGTGGCATGATCAATAAAGTTCACTATATGTTGCAGGTTGAGGAAGCTTAAGATGCGTCTGAATACCCTTAGCCCAGCACCGGGCCGAATTAAAGAAGCCAAACGCGTCGGACGCGGTATTGGTAGTGGAATTGGTAAGACTGGTGGCCGTGGCCACAAAGGTCAAAAAGCGCGTTCTGGTGGAGGAATCCGTCCAGGCTTTGAGGGTGGTCAGATGCCTTTACAGAAGCGTCTTCCCAAGTACGGCTTTACGTCGCGCTTGGCTGCAGTCACTGCAGAGATCCGTCTTTCCGAATTAGATAAAGTCGAAGGTGGCGTTGTCACTATCGCAAGCCTGCGTGCAGCTGGTCTGATCAGCTGTAGCATCACACGTGCAAAAGTATTTGCATCTGGTGTGGTTACTAAAGCAGTTACGCTGCAAGGCATTGGAGCTACGAAAGGCGCTCTGGTTGCTATTGAAGCTGCTGGCGGAAAGGTAGAAGTTTAAAGATGTCGAAGCCGGGAAACATGCCAGCAGGCAACTCTAAAGGTTTAGGCGAGCTGTGGGCTCGTCTTCGTTTTTTGTTTGCAGCGATCATTATCTATCGTATTGGTACGCATATTCCCGTTCCTGGATTTGATCCAGATCGCTTGGCAGAGCTGTTTACGCAGAACCAGGGTACTTACCTGGGTCTGTTTAATATGTTCTCTGGTGGCGCGCTAGAGAGAATGAGCATATTGGCTCTGGGTGTTATGCCCTACATCTCTGCATCGATTATTATGCAGCTACTGTCGGCGACAGTGCCTGCGCTAGAGCAGTTAAAGAAAGAAGGTGACAGCGGTCGCCGCAAGATTAATCAGTACACTAGATATGGCACTGTGTTTCTTGCTCTGATTCAGGGTACAGCCATGGCAGTTGGCTTCGCTTCTCAGGGCTTAGCCTACGAAGTGAATACCATGTTCTACATGGTTGCGATCTCGTCTCTAGTAGCTGGCGCTGTGTTCCTGATGTGGCTTGGTGAGCAGATCACTGAACGCGGTATTGGCAATGGTATTTCGATGCTGATTTTTGCCGGCATTGTTGCAGGCATCCCCGGCGCTATCGGTCAGGCTTTAGAGTCGGCCAGGCAGGGTGATTTGAATTCGTTGATCTTGGTGTTCGTGCTGCTTATCGCCGTCGCCGTGGTCTACTTTGTAGTCTTTATAGAGCGTGGTCAGCGACGTCTGACTGTTAACTATGCTCAGCGTCAAGGTCGTCAGGCCTACAACGCACAGAGCTCGCACTTACCTTTAAAGGTGAACATGGCGGGCGTTATACCGGCAATTTTTGCAAGTAGCTTATTGTTATTCCCTGCCTCTATAAGTCAGTGGTTTGGGTCTGCAACCAACGCGCCAGATTGGTTACAGGATATTTCGTTATTAATAGGTCCAGGGCAACCACTCTATGTGTTGATGTTCTCGAGCTTGATTATTTTCTTCAGCTTCTTCTACACGGCGTTGATGTACAACCCAAGAGAAGTGGCTGATAACTTGAAAAAAGGTGGTGCTTATTTACCCGGGATCCGTCCTGGAGAGCACACCGCAAAATATATCGATAGTGTGACTACACGTTTAACATTGATCGGCGGTATTTATATCACCCTGATTTGTTTAATGCCTCAGTTCTTGAATGTGTACTTCAATGTGCCTTTCTACTTAGGTGGTACATCACTATTGATTGCGGTTGTTGTTTCAATGGATTTTATGGCTCAAGTGCAGTCACATCTAATGTCACAGCAGTATGATTCGCTGATGAAAAAGGCCAACCTTAAAACTGTTGGCCGTAAATAAAGAGGTGATCGCGTGAAAGTACGTGCATCGGTTAAAAAGATTTGTCGAAATTGTAAAGTGGTACGCCGTAAAGGTGTGGTTCGTGTCATCTGTAATGTAGAGCCGCGTCATAAACAGCGCCAGGGATAATCTGGTTGATTTTTGGTAGATCTGTCGGTATCCTACCGCGCCTTTTCGCAGTGTTGCGGCAGGTTCGGAACTACTGATTAAAACCCTAGTATAAGTGGAGTAATGTGAATGGCCCGTATTGCCGGTGTCAACATTCCTGATAACAAGCACGCAGTGATCTCACTGACGTACGTGTTTGGTATTGGTCGTCCTACCGCCAGAAAGATCTGTGCGGATGTGGGCATTGCAGAAGACACAAAGATCGCTGCATTAGATGAAGCGCAACTTGATTTGTTGCGTGCTGCTGTGGGAACCAACGAAGTTGAAGGTGACCTGCGCAGAGAAAATAGTATGAATATCAAGCGTCTGATGGATTTGGGTTGCTATCGCGGCCTTCGTCACCGTCGGAATTTGCCTGTACGCGGACAACGTACTAAGACGAACGCACGCACCCGTAAAGGGCCGCGTCGTCCCATTAAAAGATAATTCCTAGGAACGGTAATGGCAAAATCAGCAACTAAGACCACCCGTAAAAAGGTCAAGAAGACAGTAATCGACGGTGTCGCGCATATCTATGCGTCATTTAACAACACCATCGTTACTATCACTGACCGTCAGGGTAATGCACTTTCGTGGGCTACCTCTGGTGGTTCCGGTTTCCGCGGGTCTCGTAAGAGTACTCCTTTTGCTGCGCAGGTTGCAGCAGAGCGTGCCGGGGAAGCAGCAAAAGACTACGGTTTAAAAAACCTCGATGTTCAAGTCAAGGGCCCCGGCCCCGGCCGCGAATCAGCGGTCCGCGCACTGAACAATGCCGGTTATAAGATCACCAATATTACGGATGTGACGCCTGTGCCACACAATGGCTGTCGTCCACCCAAAAAGCGTCGCGTGTAAGAGAGAAAGAGAATGGCTAGATATCTTGGACCAACTTGTAAATTGTCACGCCGCGAAGGAACAGATTTGTTCCTCAAGAGTGGTGTTAGACCATTAGAATCTAAATGTCGTGCAGATAGCGCACCTGGCCAGCACGGTCAGCGGCGCGGTCGTTTATCTGACTACGGTGTTCAGCTGCGTGAAAAGCAGAAAGTACGTCGTATCTACGGTGTATTGGAAAAGCAGTTCCGCAACTACTATAAGGATGCTGCGCGTCAGAAGGGCAATACAGGTGAGAATCTGTTAACCCTGCTAGAGCGTCGTCTCGATAACGTTGTTTACCGTATGGGCTTTGGCTCTACACGTGCCGAATCGCGTCAGCTGGTTGCTCACAATGCAATTGTGGTCAATGGTCAGAAGGTCAACATTCCCTCTTTCAAAGTTCAGGAAGGTGATGTTGTTGGTCTGCGCGAGAAGTCTAAGAAGCAATTGCGCGTTCAGACCGCTCTGCAATTGGCTGCACAACGTGGTGAAGTTGAGTGGATGAATGTAGACAGCAGCAAGATGGAAGGCACGTTCACGCGCAATCCAGATCGCTCTGATCTGCCAGCCGAGATCAACGAAAACCTGATCGTCGAACTATACTCGAAGTAATTTTTGAGATCACACGGGTAAAAATATGCAAAATTCTGCGAATGAATTTCTGACGCCACGCAATATTGACGTCACGTCTTACAGCCCTACTCACGCCAAGGTTGTCTTGGAGCCGCTCGAGCGCGGGTTCGGGCACACTCTTGGTAATGCGTTACGTCGCATTCTGCTCTCTTCAATGTCTGGCTGTGCCATTGTTGAAGTTGAGATTGAAGGTGTAGAGCATGAGTACAGCGCTATCGAAGGTGTCCATGAAGACGTCATGGGTATACTGCTGAACCTAAAGGGTGTAGCAGTCGTGATGGAGGGTCGTGATGAGACCACTGTATCGTTAAGCGTTAAAGGTCCTTGTGTTGTAACTGCAGGGGATATTGAAGTCGATAGCCACGTTGAAGTAATTAATCCAGATCACGTGATTGCGACTATCTCTGACAAGTGCACTCTGAACATTCAACTTAGAATTGAGCGCGGTCGTGGTTACCAGCCGTCTGATGCGAGAATCTCTGATGAAGAGAATCGCACTATTGGTCGTCTGCAGTTAGATGCCTCTTTTAGTCCGATTCACAAAGTGTCCTACAGCGTTGAAAATGCCCGTGTTGAGAACCGTACGGATCTTGATAAGTTGGTTCTTGAATTAGAGACTAATGGCACCATCGACCCTGAAGAGTCTATCCGTCGCGCTGCGACTATCTTGCAACAGCAGATGGCCGTATTTGTGAACTTGGAAGGCGAAACTGCTGCTGAGCCGGAAGAGAAAGAAGAAGAGATTGATCCAATCCTGTTACGTCCGGTTGACGATCTTGAGCTGACTGTACGTTCAGCGAACTGTCTCAAAGCAGAGAGCATTTATTATATTGGTGACCTTATTCAGCGCACAGAAGTTGAGCTGCTAAAGACACCAAACCTCGGCAAGAAGTCTCTGACTGAAATTAAAGATGTATTGGCTTCACGCGGTCTTTCTCTGGGCATGCGC
>CAJQJT010000273.1 GCA_905478725.1 uncultured Pseudomonadales bacterium | reverse complement strand
TGCCGGGCAAACTCATCGTCATCTTTAATGCGCTGAATAAACTCCTTCATTTTCGCCTTCCACTCCGGCGAATACATGGGGTAGGCCGCTTCTTGATCAGTTTCACGCAGCCAGCTTTGGTAGGGCTAGTCATTCCAGATGCCAACGCCATTCTCAACCAGGTAGCGAATATTGGTGTCGCCGCGAATAAACCACAGCAGCTCGTGGAGTATCGATTTGAGATGGACTTTTTTGGTCGTCACCAGAGGGAATCCCTGGCTCAGATCAAAGCGCATCTGATGACCAAAAATACTCTGGGTACCGGTGCCAGTGCGATCTTCTTTTTTAATGCCATGATCTCGAATCTGTTTAATTAAATCTAAATACTGCTTCATGCAAAAACCTTTACGCCTTGCGGCTGACAAGTGCGCGCAGGGATTTGCGCATTAACCACAGACCGAAGAGCACCATCGGGACACAGAGTGTCTGACCGCGGGTCATCCAGCCGAGTAGCTCAGCCGCACCGGAATCAAGGGCAAACTGAGGGTCTGGCTGACGAACAAATTCAACGGCAAAGCGGAAGGCACCGTAGAGAATCAAGAATAGGCCTGAGACCTCGCCAAACAGACGTGGCTTTCGGGCATACCAGTTGATAATCAAGAACAGCACCGCGCCCTCAAGCATGGCTTCGTATAACTGGGAGGGATGTCGCGCCAACTGTTCCGGGTCGGCGGGGAACAGCATTCCCCACGACATGTCGGTGGGACGGCCCCAGAGCTCCTGGCCAACAAAGTTGCCCAAGCGACCAAAAAAGAGACCGGCAGGAACCAGGGGTACAACAAAGTCGGCAAGGCTAAGAAAGGATAGTTTGTGCTTGCGAGCATAGAGCACTAGCGCCAAGGCAACTCCGAGCAGACCGCCATGGAATGACATGCCGCCTTCCCATATGCGGAAAATCATGCCGGGATCAGCAAGCCATTTGTCTGCGCTATAAAACAGCATATAGCCAAAACGACCACCGAGAATCACGCCCCAGGCGCCAAAAACAATCAAATCTTCAACCTGAGTTTTAACGATCGGCGACCAGGGACGTTGGCTGTTGCGGGTGGCCAGCAACCAGGCACAGGTGAATGCCAGCAGGTACATAATGCCGTACCAGTGAACCTGCAGGGGCCCGATAATTGTGCCGGCCAATTCAAACGGCCCTAGCGACAGTGCGACCGGGTCGATCTGTGGATAATTTAACATTGCGTTTCTCAAGGATTAATTCTCCGTTGATGATAACTTTTTATCTATGCAGCTGCCACGCGACGAATGAATAAAGGCACAAAATAAAACCATTAAAGTAAAACATGAATGGTTACACTGCAGGCATGTGCCTACTTGCGATCGCCTTCAATCACCTCCCTGACACTTCTCTCGCCGTCTGTTCAAACCGCGACGAATTCTATCAGCGCCCGACTCTGCCCATGCATTGGTGGCAAGATATGCCTGTGCTGGCTGGTCGCGACGAGCAGCAGGGGGGAACCTGGATGGGCCTCTCGCGCAGTGGACGCTTCGCCGCGGTCACCAACTTTAGAGATTTTTCCAAACCGGGGTTTCACCAAGGGCGGCCCAAATCTCGCGGCAACTTGGTGACGGATTTTCTCTGTTCGAAAGCTTCGGCCGAGAGCTGGGCCGACTCGGTGCTAGGGGAGTTTGATCTCTATGGCGGGTTTAATCTGCTGATTTACGATGGCGAGCAACTGCTCTATCTAAATAACTTTAATAACCAGGTGCGCAGCCTGGAGCCGGGCATTTATGCCCTGAGTAACCACCTACTCGACAGCCCCTGGCCGAAGGTGGACTACGCCCGGCAACAGCTGACAGAGACATTGAGTCAGACAGGCAGCGATCATCAGATGCTTGGAGACCTACTGGGCCTATTAGAGAAAAACCAAACCTATCCGGATCACCTACTGCCGAATACCGGTGTGCCAGCAGACTGGGAAAAGCGCCTGTCGTCGGCGTTTATTGTTGCCGAAGATTACGGCACCAGGGCATCAACCTCAATTGTTCTATCCAACTCGGGCAGTCATATTGCCGAACAGACTTACATTAAAGGCGTTGCAGGGCAGAGTGAAATATTTACTTTTTAACGCCGCCTGAAAAGCCCGCTTTCTCATTAAGCTCGGCCGGACGGTAGAGTTTAGCCAGCTCTGGTCTACTGAGAGCATCAGACAGCAACTGCGAAACAGAACCCGCATCAGACATGCGTAGAGCACGTTTAGCCAAACTGCGGGCCTCGGCTTTCGAGACCTGGCTGAGCATAGATTTCACTTTCAGCAAGCTGTTGGCACTCATGGATAAATGGTCGTAACCCAATCCCATCAGCATGACCACAGACAGAGGGTCACCAGCCATCTCGCCACAGACACTGATCTGGCAATTCACCGCGTCGGCCTGTTCAATAATACTTTTTAGGGCACGTAAAACGGCGGGATGCAGCGAGTGATAAAGATCTGCCACCCGGGGATTGTTGCGATCAACAGCAAGCAGATACTGAGTTAAATCGTTGGTGCCCACGGAAAGGAAATCCACCCGTCGACCTATCTCTTTCACTTGATAGACGGCTGCTGGAACTTCAATCATCGCTCCAATGGCGGGTTTCTCCAGTTGATAGCCTTCCTCTTGCATAAGCTCACGATAGGCTCGGTCGATGAGCTCCATGGCGCTGTCGAGTTCTGGCACGCTGCTGATCATGGGCAGCATGATACGCAGATTATTGAGCCCTTCACTGGCGCGCAACATGGCGCGAATCTGAATCAGAAAAATCTCTGGATGATCGAGGGAGATGCGGATGCCGCGCCAGCCAAGAAACGGATTTTCCTCTTCGATAGGGAAATAGGGCAGCGCTTTATCGCCGCCGATATCCAGAGTTCGCATGGTCACGGGATTGGGGGCAAAAGCCTGCAACTGCTCGCGATAGATTTCGGTTTGCTCGTCTTCCGTAGGAAAACTCGAACGCATAAAAAATGGAATTTCGGTGCGATAGAGACCCACACCCTCGGCGCTGCTTTTTAAGGCCAGGGCAATATCCTGACGCAGGCCGGTATTGATCCATAGGGCCACGGAAAATCCGTCCGGAGTAACGCAGGGAATATCGCGGAGTTTTTCAAGATCCTTGGACAGCAGCTTCTCTTCGCGCTGACGGTGTAGGTAGGCACGACGCATACTGCGAGTCGCACGGCTGATCACATCACCGCTAAAACCATCAATAATTAATTCATGGCCCTCCATCTCGGTCCAGGGCAAATCCACCGCGCCCATCACTGTGGGCACGCCCAGGGCGCGACCAACAATCGCCATATGGGAGTTGCTAGACCCTTTAACCGAGACAATGCCCACCAAGCGGTCTATGGGAATATCCGCCAGAGCCGAGGCCGACAGATCTTCGCCAACCAAAATAATACGTCTCGGCAGGGGCTGGGTGTTTTGCTGATTGCGCTGCAGGTAACCCAGCACACGACGACCTAAATCATTGACGTCGGCGGCGCGCTCTCGAAGATAGGGATCGTCCATTTTGCGGAAAGTGCGCACATGCTTAAGGATCACCGA
>CAJQJT010000272.1 GCA_905478725.1 uncultured Pseudomonadales bacterium | reverse complement strand
CTAAAACTCCTTCATAGATAGCCTCGCTGAGAGGATGCGACTGAACCAGTTTATTTGTGGACACAACAGGCCTCGAGTTTTAGGTTTAGGCCGCGATCAAAAAAACAAGATGGCGGAAGGGGTAGGAGTCGAACCCACCAAACACTTTATCAGCGTCTCATTGGTTTTGAAAACCAGGCGTCCCACCGGGGACGTCGCCCTTCCATTATTAGAAAAACACTTGTTAACTAAAGCAGCCCTTCAACAGACCAGCTCCCGCCCACCACCCAGCCTGCGGGTAAACTGAATTGAATCGAGATATTCTAAAATCTCAATTGTCAGTCCTCTACCAAGCCCCAACTGAGCTTTTGCATCAATCACAGTGAAACATTGGCAGTCGTTGGCCAGTTCAGTTATGGCTGTTTTAATGGCGTCTCTGGTTTCGCATAGCATATACCGTTTTTGACTCAATTGAATAAGATTACCACTTTTTAATGCCGGTATTATCAATGCTGATAGCTGCTGACTCGTTAGGTTGGTCTGTTTTTCGATCTCAGATAGCAGTGGAACCTGCGCCCCCCCTTTACGCAATATATTACTGACCAAAAACCAGCGCTGTTGAACCTGAGAGGACAGTGTAGGCCGGTGGCCAGCCAAGCTTAAAAGCCCATTAGTGACGGAGACACTGTTGTCTTTTACTAAGTCAGCAAGGGCCAGCCTAAAAAGTAAATTGATATCCGTCTTGAGGTGATCGGCTAAGTCAGCCGCTAGTACCCCTGCCGCCATTGGGCGATCCCGATGCAGGCGCTGTAAATATTCACAAAGTTCGTACTTTTTTTTCTCCAAACCTAGTTTTGCAACCAGGTACTTGCGCCCATTCAGTTGAATCATTTCTGAGCACTGTTGTAACTGAGAATTTAGCAGGCAGACGTCACCCAGCTTTGGGGTCATATTCCAATTGCCCATAAAATCAGAGAAATCTAAGGGCTGTTGAGTCTCTAAAATGATTTTCACTAGCACCGCTGAGGGGTCATCCTGCTCCATAGCCCTGAGGGATTGCAGACGCATCAATTGGCCACTGCGCCAAGGTTGAGCTTGCGCCACCAACACCGTTCCGCCACCCAGATTAATGCTCTCACTGTTATCGCGGATTAAAAATCGATCGCCATGGCAAACCACCAGCGCCTGCTGCAAGACAATTTGTACCAGTGCAGTATCAGCTGCAATTAATTTTCGGGCATCATTATTTTGTTGTTCGGACTGAGTTTTTAAAATAAATATTTTTGCCGCGACACGCCGTGCACCCAGATATATTTTAACTGGCATCATGTGCTTGATCGGGAAGCTGAGATCCATCGCTATCTCAATGCGCCCATCAAATCGTTCACTGGGCTCAATACAATGGCTTGCCGATAAATAATCACCTCGGCCAACCGACTTTTTAACAAAGTCGCCGACAAGATTAAACGAACAGCGCTGACCAGCCATGCCCTCTTCGCTCGCTTGATTGTCGGTGTTGAGACTGCGCACGCGCACAGTTGATGAGCTGCCTGATGTTGCCAGCAGACGCAGGCTGTCACCAACTTTTGCGCTTCCGGCGGCCACTGTGCCGGTGACCAGCAAGCCTATACCTTTGAGGCTGAAGGCGCGATCGATGGACATCCTAAATAGGCCCTGTGAGTTTCTCGGCTCTAGTACCCTGGCCTGGCTATCGAGATACTCTTGCAGTGCCCTAATCCCACTGGCGCGCACCTGAGCCCTATTCGACACCTCAAATATTGGGCTCTGGGGCAATAGCGCCAGTGCCTGACATCGCAGAGTGTCTATGGTGCCTCGGTCGGCAACGTCGATTTTAGTAATCACGATAACTATTTTTTTTACCCTGAGCATACTGATGATCTGCAAGTGCTCTAGGGTCTGAGGCATAAGCCCATCGTCAGCGGCAATCACCAGCATTGCGATATCAATGCCAGTGATCCCTGAGATCATGGTGTTGATAAAACTTTTATGGCCGGGTACATCGATAAATCCAATGCGGCTTTGCTGATCGACTTTGCGATAGGCAAACCCTAGGTTAATCGATAGTCCTCTGCGCTTTTCCTCCTCAAGTCGATCGGTATCCACCCCAGTTAATTGTTTAACCAGCGATGTTTTACCATGGTCCACATGACCAGCTGTAGCAACAATCACCCTAAGCGTCAGCGAGCAGTTGGAGCTGTTGCAGAAAAGTATCTTCATCCTCTAGACAGCGCAGGTCGAGGAGCAATTCACCTTTGTGGATACGACCGATAATCGCACAGGGCAGTGCCCGCAGGGCGTCGCCCAGTTTTCGTACAGCACTGTCATTGACTTCTAGAGGGGCTATAGATAGCACAATAGTTTCCAGTGTTTCCACTGGTAAGGCGCCACTTCCAATCTGACTGTAACCGGTTTTACTGCCTACATGAAAAGTCTTGGGAAGCGCTGCCTGCACCGCTGGCACTAGACGCTGGGCCTGCTGCTGCATATCGGCTAGGGGGCGTGTAAGGTATCGCAGGGTGGGAAGTTTTTTTGTTAGGCTCAGAGGATCGCGATACAGTTTTAATACTTCGGCCAAGGCTGCCAGGGTCATTTTATCCAGTCTCAAGGCGCGCTTGAGGGGGTTCTTATTTATCTGATCAATCAGCGCTTTGCGGCCGGCAATAATACCGCATTGGGGTCCACCCAATAGTTTGTCTCCACTGAAGGTGATGATATCAACGCCATTAGTTATGGACTCTGCCGCGGTGGACTCGTGGGGCAAGCCCAGGGCGGAAAAATCGACCAGGCTACCACTGCCAAGATCGGCAACCAGTGGCAGCTGATGCTGCTGAGCTAATTTCGCCAGATCAATCTCGGACACGGATTCTGTAAAACCTTCTATGCGATAGTTACTGGTGTGCACTTTTAATAATAGGGCGGTGTTGTCACCGATCGCAGCAGCATAATCTTTTAGATGGGTACGGTTGGTGGCACCGATTTCCACAAGCTGACAACCGGAGCCCAGCATCACTTCGGGTATACGAAACGAGCCGCCGATTTCAACTAATTCGCCGCGTGACACCGGCACCTCGCGGTTGCTGGCTAAGGTGTTTAGCGTAAGTAACACCGCGGCAGCATTGTTGTTAACCACGGTGGCCGCCTCAGCTCCGGTCAGTTCACATATCAACGCCTCTATGTGGCTATCGCGCTCGCCGCGGCCGCCCTGTGCAAGGTCAAACTCCAGATTGCTCGGCGCGCCCGCCACTCTGACCACGGCGTCTAGAGCCTCCTGGGGTAATACTGCACGGCCCAAGTTGGTGTGCAAAACAGTGCCGGTCAAATTGATAACTGGCTTGAGAGATGGCTGGTTTTTTTCTTCTAGCTGCTCAATGGTAGCGGCCCTAATTCCGTCGACACTTACCTCAGGATTAGCTCCCAGAGTAATTTTCTGCCGCAGCCCATCTATGGTTATAGCAACGACCTTGCTCACTTCTGAGTGTCCGCGTAAATCGATCACATCAGCCATTTCTTGCAGTACGATATTGACTGAAGGCAGGCGCCGCTTCAGATTATTTGCCGTCTCACTTCGATTCATAAATCTCTCGTCTTAGCGCCTAGGATATTCACAGTGGACTTCACGCTAGGGCGGTTTAGCCGGCAGGCATCAATAGGCCCGAGCCGAAGGCATAGGGCGTACTGCCCGCCATCAAATAGGGTTCGTGACAGCCGCTGGATTTAAGTAATTTATCTACCACGATCAATATATCCGCCGAGCCTACGTGCCCAGTATCATGGCCGGTGATCATAAAGTTGTCTATGGGTATTTCAATTACACTGGCGATCAAAAGCATAAATAGATTGGATGTTTGGTTGCAGAGTGCATGGTTAGGTACAACACCAAAGCGCTCTTTTAA
>CAJQJT010000271.1 GCA_905478725.1 uncultured Pseudomonadales bacterium | reverse complement strand
ATTGCCACTGAAGGCGCTGGGGTCGAAGCCATCGTTTTCCGTCGGTTGCGGGCCATCCTGCTGTCCCGCCTGGTAAGGCTTACCCGCAAACCACAGGTAGGCTTCGTTAAAGGCGAGGGCCATAGGTGCATTATTAGTTTTTGGCAGATTTTCCGAGCCGTAAAACAAACTGTCATCAAAGCCGGCATCACCCCATTCCATACTTAGTTGATCGATACAGGCGGCTTCTTTTGCTGCCGCACCATTGCCTCTAAATCCGTCCTCATTGCAGTAAAGCCTTGCTTTGATTGCATTTATATCTGTGTCGCCTGCGGATTCAATTTTCAGAAAGGCCTGAATCGCCTTACCGCCTTTTGGCGAGTTGCCGCTGGAATACACCAATATCCCGAGATTGATGCCGTGGAACTTTTCATCATCAGCAAAGCGTTGCTTGAGACTATCGAGAAATTTAAACAGCGCTTCGTGCATAATCTGTTGCTTGGTCACCCCATTGGAGTTGCTATTCCAGTTAGCCGAGTTATCCAGTACAAGCAGCACATTGGGCACCGCAACATTGGTTGAATTGGCGCGGAAAATATCGATATCTGCGGCGGAAGACCAGAGTGATGAAAGCAGTATCAATGCCGCTATGGGTCCCCGCACTAGCAAATTGCGCTTGAATATGGGTTTATTTTTCATGGTGCAGCCTCCTGGCTTATCAAGCGGGGCAATAGCCCTCGAGATACCTGAATTTGAATCCTTCAATAATATTTGATGATGCCCCCGAGACATTGTCTGTGACGCTGACATCGGCCTCCCAATAATACTCTGGATGGCAGGGGGCGGAGCTGCCCTCGAGCAGCGAGCAACCCGCAGGGGTGGCCTGTAACAGGCATTGCACGGCATTGATGGTGACAGCCATACCATTGGATACATTGCTCGGAAATGACAGGGTGAAATCACCATTGCCGTCGAGGTAGCTACTGTTATTGACGAAGTAGTCGAGATCACTAAGCAGATAGTTAATCGAGTTCTGCGCTGCCTGGCTGGCTTCCTGCTGGCGCTGCTGACTTTGCACCAGCTGCAGACTAATATTAGTTGAGGTAATGGTCGAGACACCGAGGGTGGTCATCACCAGCAGCATCATCAGGGCGACAATCAAAACTGCGCCACTCTGTCGTGCTGCTCTAAACTGAAGAGAGCCCACTAAAGTTTGCTTGTTCATGCGCCGCTCCTCTTAATACTGACATTAGTGAGCCGCGCAACAGCGCTAAATAACCGGCGTTTTTTACTGTCACTAAAAGTAATCCCCGCCTTGTCCGCGTAGGAGTAGGTTTTGCCGTCAGCCAGTCCCGGTGCATTGCTGGTGCTACTGAGCAGCAAGAAAACTTTTACTGATACCACATCTTCCCACTCGCTGGCTGAGGCGGGCAGCTCCACAAAAGCGGGGTTGCCCCCATCGGCATTGGCAATACCATCACCAGAGCGATCAATACCATAGACCAGTTGGAAATCGTCTACCCCCTCGACTAGCGGCTCCAAAGTGTAGGCACCATTAATCAAGCTTAGGCGGTTGAACACATTGTTAGTGCCGACAAAGTAAATATCCTGGTGGTACTCGCGAATGGCGGCAACCGTGGTGCCATCTTTTTCCCGCAGGGTAAAGTGGTCGACAGTGCTTGAAAATTTTTCCAGTACCACTGCAGTAACCGTCTCTTGCAGATAGTGTTTATTGTTATCTAGACCTGCAGTGGTGTTGACCGAGGAGGTATCTGCTCGACGAATCAATAGCGCATCTGTGCCGGTAAGCATGACATAGCTATCACAGGTTGTGTCGCCGGGGGCCACACCATCCAAACCGAACACTGGGTAATTCATACCATTGCGCAGACTGGTCGAGGACAACACGCAGGCATCGGGCTGCGCTGTCACCGTGACGTCAACATAGTCTTCCAGACGACCATAGAACCCGGCCAATTGCAGTTCGCCGCTTAGCAAATTGGTCAGGTAACGACCATTTTCAACCATTTCACTGGTGAGTTCGAGCTCTCTGGCGGTGCGTGAGGAGTTTAGAGTGACATCGAGAATCGCCCATGACAGCACTATACCCAGGGCCACGGCGATCAATAATTCGACCATGGAAAATCCCGACTGCTGCTTGCTGGATCTGCGGGCGTAATAGGCGGTCTGTCGTGTCATAGTTAGCTGTCCAGTGTCGGGGTGCGCAATACATAGGTCACTGCCCGGCGCAATTTACTGCTAGCGCCACCGTAGCTGGTGACACCGCAGCTCGTACTTGTAGGCGCAATGGTTTCTACTAAGCCCTGCCAGACCACAGAAATACTGTAAGTTTCATTGACGCTGTCATAGACAATGCAGCCACGCGCATTAAGCAGCCCGCCGACACTGGTACCGTCAAGCACCTCGCCTGTTCCCTTTAACAGGTCACTCCACTCATTTACTGCATTGACAACCTGAGCCTGGGTCTGGGTGGTGCCATAACTGGAGCAGGTATAGGAGCCTGAAAATCCGCTGCCGACCTCCGTTGTTGCCAACCCATAACAACCCTGAGCTAGAGGATTTGAGCGTATCTGGTCAACCATATAGTCCACCAAATTTAAGGCGTAGACACGCTGATAGACTTCAAGCTGAGCTTTTTGCGCACGGTTTTGCAGAGAGGCATAACCGAGTAGGCCCACGGAAAAAACCAGCAGCGTAATCAGCACTTCGATAATGCTAAAACCGCGGCTGCTATTCCGTGCTCTGGAGTCCTGAGACCTTGAGCCGAATGCCCCCACTTTGAACTGACTACTAGTCATACCAGCTGGCATTTTTTTGTCCCAGGTGATTGACGGTTAAGGTGTCACTGCCCGCCTGTGGTGTCCCCGCGATGGGTGCGGCTTGAAGCGTGAAGGTTGGCGGCGAAGCGGTGTTATCCACTGCCCCTATGGTCACTGTGTAATTGTCGCTGACTCGCGCAATGGGCGTGGTGCCGAGGGCTGCGAGTGTGGTGGAATAGGTACGAGTATCGAGAATAAACTGATGCTGGAGGCTGGAGAGTTCAAGGAGGTATTGTTGTGCGACAGCGCGATTGCTGCGCACTATGTGCTGCTGATAACTGGGATAGGCGACTGCTGCCAAAATCGCCACAATGGCGACTACGATCATTAATTCAAGCAGTGAAAATCCTGCGGTTTTTGGTTGGTTCTTCATGATCCATTAAGTTCCCTGTTTAGCTCCCTGTTTAGCTCCCTGTTTAGCTCCCTGTTCTGCTATCTAACTTTCTGCTAAATCTAACTCTCTGCTAACTCTCTATCTGCAACTTTAGTACTCTGAGTTCAAAACGACAGCTCTCTCA
>CAJQJT010000270.1 GCA_905478725.1 uncultured Pseudomonadales bacterium | reverse complement strand
CTCAATTGCCAACATGCCCGCGCCGACGCATTTGCCATTGATTTGGGGGTTGCCATGCAGCTCACCAATATTGCTCGAGATGTGCTCGAAGATGCCAAAATGGATCGCCGCTATCTGCCCGCCAACTGGTTTGACGCGCCCCTTAGCCCGGAGACGATTGCCAACGCCGCCAATGACTGTCACTTGCCCGTGGCCGCCGCCATCAATCAACTGCTAGAGTTGGCAGATCAATATTACGCCAGCGCCCTGATCGGTATTCACCTATTGCCCTGGCGCAGCAGATTCTCGATTATTGTGGCGCTGCGGGTTTACGGCCAGATTGGCCGCCAGCTTAAACAGGGTGGCCTACAGTGGTGGCGTGGCCGCACTGTAGTCAATAAAATCACCAAAGCGCGGCTCAGCATCACCAGTTTGATTGATTTGCTGTCGGGCTTGGGATGGAAAAAAACACCTCAGCACAATACTAAGTTACACAGAGAGCTAAAGGGGCTAGCCGGTGTCGAATGAGTTTGATATCGCCATTATTGGCGCCGGCAATGCTGGGTTAACCCTGGCAGCGCAGCTTGCAGCTCAGGACAATCCGCCAAGTACAGTGGTTATCGAACCTCAGACCGTGCAACAGCGTGACTGCAGCTGGGGGCTCTGGGCCCTGGATCCCCAGGCTAAGCAACTGGCCCATTCGATAAAAGGCTGCTGGCGTCGCTGGCAGATGATTGATGACACCAGCCGAGTGGTTCACAGTAGTAATGAATACAGCTACCTGAGTCTCAGTTCAGCAGACTACCTGCTCGACTGTGCCGCACAGTTGCGCAAGCCTGTGAGCTTAATTGAAGACTCCGTTAAAGCACTGCACCCCCAGCAGCATGAAACCATTATCGAAACTGAGCAGGATCGCTTTAGCGCCAAAACTGTCTATGACAGCCGTCCGCCTAAAATAGCCAAAGATGGTTTGCGACAACACTTTCTCGGCTGGCAAATCTACACCAAACAACCGATCAAAGATCCTGATATGGCGACACTTATGGACTTTCGTGTCGATCAGTCCAAAGGGCTGCACTTTGTATATGCCCTGCCCTTTTCTGATCATCATATGCTCATCGAGTCGACGTTAATTTCTGCCCAAGTCCAACCCCCAGCCTGGTATCGCAACGCTATAGAGTGCTGGCTGCGGGACAATAACATTGAAGCCACAGAAGTTATCTGCGAGGAAGCAGGCGTAATACCCATGGATACACTGGCGACCGAACCTGATGCTGCAACAACATCAGAGCCCTCAGAGCGCTCCGAACCAAAGCCACTGATCGCCACCATTGGTGCCGCCAGCGGCGCAGTGCGGCGCTCATCAGGTTACGCCTTTCAGCATATCCAACAGCAGATAAGCCAACTAGCCGCGGGCATTGCTCAGGGCAATATGGCGGTTCCAACACCAATCTCCAGTCGCCTCACCGCGATGGATGAAGTTTTTAATGCTGTGCTGCGAAGTCGCCCGGATCTCTCCGTGTCACTGTATATGGACATGGCCAGGGCCTTAAATGGCGACCAATTTGCGCGCTTTATGCTCGGCCAGGCAACCGTCAACGACTGGCTGCGGGTGATAGCCGCCATGCCCAAAGGGCCGTTTATAGCGCAGGTTGCAAAGCAAGTGACCAAGCAAGTGGTCAAGCAACTGTCACAGAAGCTACCCCATGCCTGAGTTAGCTTTATTATCCAATGCCTCCCTTCTCGCGATTGCCGCGATCCTACTAATTGGCGTACCCCACGGCGGCCTCGATGGCGCAGTAGCAAGGCGAGTCGGCTGGCCCAGCGGCCTGTTACCCTGGGCACTATTTCATATAGCATACCTACTACTGGCCGCTAGCGTCGCTGGTCTCTGGTGGCTTTTCCCACTGCCCAGCCTAATATTTTTTCTCGTTATTTCGGCCCTGCATTTTGGTAGTAGCGACATTCGCCCTATAAGCCCACCCTCTTCGAGAGACGCTTGGCTTCCCCTGATTGCTCACGGCGGCCTTGTGGTGATCGCCATACCCGTTTTCCAAAGCAGTGCAGTAGAGCTGCTGTTTACCCTGTTGATAGGGGCCGAAGACAGCCTCTGGCTCGTCAACCAGATAGGTCAGCTGTTGCTACCCTGGGTTGCCAGTCTCTTTGCCTATGCGATATACAGTATTTACCAACCGCGCTGGCGCAAATCACTGCTCAGTTTGGCGACACTGATTGCACTGGCCTATCTGCTGCCACCCCTAGTCAGCTTTGCGCTATATTTTTGTCTCTGGCACAGTCGCAGTCACATGCAGCGTATCTGGCGCAGCATTGCCCCGGAGCACCGTCAACGCAGCGCCCGTGAAGCCATCGCCTACAGCCTGCTAGCCTACGCAGCCGCAGCAATCTATTTTATATTTCAGACCAACAGTGCCTCGGCATCCGTAACTGCTATAACGCCAGCATTACTCCAGCTGACCTTTATCGGCCTCGCCGCACTAACAGTGCCTCATATGCTGCTAGTGGATTTTATTTACGGCCAGCAAACACAAGAGCAACCTCATGACTGATATCAGCCAACGTAAAGTCGATCATATTAATTTGGCGCTGCAAGCCGAGCACCAGGCTGCAACCTCGGCTGGTTTTGATCGCATTCAATTTGAACACAACTCTTTGCCAGAGCTACTGTTCAGTGAAGTCGACTGCTCAACGGTATTTCTCAATGAATACTGCTCTGCACCACTGATTATTGGCGCCATGACCGGCGGCTGTGAACACGGCGAAACCATCAACCGTCACCTAGCAGAAGCCGCCGAACAAACTCAGATACCCATGGCACTGGGCTCACAGCGTGGCGCACTGCAGAACGGATTGGTTCAAGACCTGCGCCGCTGGGCACCCAAAGCAATTTTGCTCGGCAATATTGGCGGCACCCAATTACAGCAACATGGCGTCGAATTCGCACAGCGCGCGGTAGACAGCGTGCAAGCCAATGCCATGGTCATCCATCTCAACCCTTTACAAGAATTGGTGCAACCTGAAGGCGACCGCGATTGGCGCGGCGTGCTCGATGCCATCGAAGAATGCTGCGCCACGCTTAGTGTTCCCGTGATTATCAAAGAAGTCGGCTCTGGTATAGGCCCCAGCTCCGCCCAACGCCTGATTGATGTGGGTGTCAGCTGGATCGAAATTGCCGGCCGTGGCGGCACCAGCTGGGCCAGTATCGAAAGTGCCCGCATAGAACAAACCCGCGAACAGCAGATCGTCGCACCCTTCCTCGACTGGGGCATGGACACCGCCCAACTGATTCCCAGAGTGCGCAGCCAATCTAGCCAGCTAGGCCTAATTGCCTCTGGCGGCCTGCGCAACGGACTGGATATTGCCCGCAGCCTGCGACTCGGTGCCAACATGAGTGCCATGGCGCAACCGTTTTTACAGCCAGCGCTGGAGTCCACCGAAGCGGTAATTGAAAAAATTGAAATCTTCCGCGAGCAACTGCGCTGGGCAATGTTTTTAACCGGCAGCAAAAGCCTTAAAAAACTGCAAGCTGCCCCGCTGATGCCACTCTAAAAACAGCACTGGCTGCAAATTTCCCAAGCGTTTAAACTAGCCACCGCTAATTATATCTAGCCGCTCAATAGGTCACTATTGGGCGGTTTTGTTTTTACTGCTTTTAACTCTCATCAAAAGCATCCCAGGAGAACCACCCTTGAGCCAGATTCAAAGCGAGATCGTTGCCGGCGTCGGCCTAATCACCCTAGACCGCCCAGAAGCCCTAAATGCCCTGTCACTGCAGATGGTCATCGACCTCACCGCAGTCTTCACCGACTGGCGCGACGATCCCAATGTTGAAGTGGTAGCCATCCGCGGCAGCAACAAACGCGGCGTATTTGGCGCCTTCTGTGCCGGCGGCGACATCCGCTTCTTTCACGACGCAGCCATAGCCAAAGACCCAGCCCTGGAAGATTTTTTCACTGCGGAATACAGCCTCAATAATCTGCTCTACAGCTACCCCAAACCCTACGCCGCCTTTATGGATGGCGTGATCATGGGCGGCGGCATGGGCCTGGCGCAGGGCGCCGATCTGCGCATAGTCAGCGACCGCACCAAGATGGCCATGCCGG
>CAJQJT010000269.1 GCA_905478725.1 uncultured Pseudomonadales bacterium | reverse complement strand
GATTATCGGTGATTCACTGGATCACGCCACCAAGTCCGAGCTCGAAGACGCCATACTTTATATGCTGTTCCCCAACACTCAGGTGTGGACCGGCTACCACGGCAATATTGTATATCGCTTTCTGCCCAATGGTGACGACCACAACAGCTGTATTTTCGAAACCATGATCCTGCTGCGCTATGAGAAAGGCACCAAGCGCCCAGACTCAGCCGAAAAGAATATTCTGCGTCCCGATCAAGCCTTTAGTGAAGCCCCAGAAATTGGCGGTCTAGGTCCAGTATTCGATCAAGACGACAGTAATATGGCCGCCGTGCAGAAAGGCATGATCGCCTCAAGAAAAGGGGCCGTGAGTCTCGCCAGCTATCAAGAGAGCCGGATTCGTCACCTGCACCAGACCATCGATAAGTACCTAAATGCCTAATGGCCCAATGCTTAATAGTGCCGGGTATCAGATCATCTGAGCCCGGCATTTTTATCTGTTATCTATTTTAAGAGAGCACCATGACAACCACCGCAGACACATTCATTCCCGCTATCGATATCACCGACAACAAAAGTGTGGCTGTCAGCCTAGAGGGTAAGAATATTCTTATCTGCAAGTCTAACGGGGACTATTACGCCGTGGACAATCAGTGCACCCACCAGCGCGCAGAGCTCACCGCAGGCCGCATTAGAAACTGCTATCTCGCCTGCCCACTGCACGGCGTACGCTTTGATCTACGCACCGGAATGCCCAAGGGCGAACTCACCCGAGTACCGTTAAAAACCTATCCGGTCAGCGTCGCCGAAGATGGCAACCTGCACCTAGAATTGGATTAATCATGCAGATCAATCGCCAAGTTGTACTCGCCTCATTTGTTACCGACGCCGCCCAACCGGAAAACTTTGCCCTCTCTGAAGGACCTATACCAGAGCCCGGAGAAGGCGAGTTTCTGCTGCGCAATATGTACTTCTCAATGGAGCCTGCAATTCGTGGCTGGGTCGATGGCAAAGCCAACTATTTCGAACCCATACCCATAGGCGGCGTGATCCGCGGCCCCTCGGTTGGCCAGGTGATAAAATCCCGCAACCCAGATTTCGCCGAAGGTGAATATGTCTATGCCCTCAACCAGTGGGAAGACTATTCAATCTGCCACAGCGACGCTATTTTGCTGGAGAAACTCAAAGCAGAACCGGGTATTCCGCTGTCCTATTATGTTGGCTCCCTCGGTGGTGCTGGCGCCACGGCCTATATCGGGCTGCGAGAAGTGGGACTCATTCAACCTGGGCAGACAGTAGTCGTCAGTGCCGCAGCGGGCGCCACCGGCAGCATGGCCGGGCAGATCGCCAGACTCTCTGGCTGCAAGGTCATTGGCATTGTCGGCAGTGATGACAAAGCTGAATTGATTGTTGAGCAGTTTGGTTTTGATGCCGCGGTTAACTATAAAACCGAAGATGTCACTGAAGCGGTCATGGCACTTGCCCCAGAAGGGGTAGATATCTATTTCGATAATGTCGGCGGGCCAGTGCTCAATGCCATGCTCAAGACGATGAAAACTTATGGGCGGATTGTGGCCTGTGGAATGATCTCCGATTACAACCGCACGGATAACCCCAACCCGATTACCAATCTCTGGGAGATGGTCTCGCGACAGCTGACTATGCAGGGTTTTTTGTTGCCCACTTATCAGGATGAGGTGCCAGCGGCCATGGCGGAGTTGGAGGGCTGGATTCGAGCTGGGGATATCAAGGTGCTGGAGAATATTACTGATGGATTTGCTAATACGCCGCGGGCGTTTTGTGAGCTGATGTCGGGGAAGACTGTGGGGAAGGCGTTGGTTAGGGTGGATGTTTAGAGGGATTTGGCAGGCTTGTGGTTATGTAAATCCGAGTCTGCCCCTGATTTTTGCCACAACACCTCCAGCCTGTCATCTCGACAGAACGAAGCGACGAGAGATCTCGGTAATCCAAAAGCACCGCAAACAACCATGCCACAGAGCCCATCTCTTCATCACCCTCGCATCAATAATTCAAACGCCCTGCTTAATCACCGCTAGCGGGTTTTTCTTGAACTCAGATATCCTGGTGACTGAGCCTGCAAGTATTGGGTGTACCTCAAGTAAGAGCTAGAGATCAGGCTCGAATATCATAAGAAACACTTGATTCTTCCACTAAATCCGAGTCTGACCCTGATTCTTTCTGATTCTTAATTCGAGTCTGAGGTTGCCATAGTTTTTCGGATGATTTAATTATGGGCGTGCGCCCGTTTAGACTCGAATTTCAGTCCGATCCAGTTGATTTTCTCACGGACTCTGAGAGCTCTCTAATAATTGAACTTGCTTCGTATTCAACAATGCCTTTCTCTCCGACCCATGACGGAGATAGCATCAATAACCAAGCTGCAATACCGAAGACAGTTTTCACTTCGCTTCCGGAGTCAGCGGTGGCTAATCCAGCATTATTGCTATCAGTTAATATAATTTTGTAGCCAACCTCGGCGCACCCGACGGAAGGTATTATTCCCAAAGTAATAGCAGTTAGCATGGGCTCTGAAAAACACCTTCCAGTTTGATTTGACTGCAAGTTAAGCACGTAATCGGGGAGGTCTTGGCTAGCTGATGTTGTCACTGACCCGGCTAAGTTTTGGCGGGCTAATGCGTCAGACAACCACCTTTCACCATTCCCACCCGGGTATTCCGTGCTAATTTTCACTCTTCCAGAAAACATCATTTCAGTTTGATTACCTGAGACTTCCTCCGGCTGAATTTTATAAGCCACACAGCTCGATAGTAAAACGGCGATTATGAGTAAAGTTAGTATTTTCATTTGGCTGCCTAAGGGTTAATTCAAGGCCTGTGGCTTCATTGCTCTTTGGCGGGCTAGTCAGGATACAAAACAGTGAAGTTTAGGCTATTCCATTGAAATTGGGGGCAGGCTTTGGCGACTAGGTCGCTTGCTTAATGCATGCTGGTCCAATCTGTTATCTATTGATATTAGATTATATTTTATATAAATCAATAACTTAGAGGAGTTTTTCTTTGGTTGAAAGTTGAGGGCTTGGTGGGCTGGTGGTTTTGGAGTGTTTCGGATTACTGAGATCTCTCGTCGCTTCGCTCTGTCGAGATGACAAAGTTTAGGGTTGGGAGAGTTTAGGGTTGGGAGAGTTTAGGGTTGGGATGGCAGACTTCGGGCTCTCAGCCCTACTCTCGCTCTAGCTGCATCTGATCTTCTGCCAAGGTCAACCAACAATGCTTGCGCTCGGTCCACACATGCACCGATGGCACCAGATCATCCACTTCATCCAATGTCCCGGCTTTTATAAAGATCAGTCCCATAGCTGGTGCCTGCTCTGTATCCGTAATCACCGGTGAACCACAGTTGCCGCAGAAGCGGCGAAAGACTGTCTGGCCACTGGTGCCTTTGTCTTCGAAGGTCTGTAACTCGCCCTCTAGGTGCAAACTATCTCTTGGAAAAAACGCCACTACGGAGAATGCTGAACCGGCCTGCTTTTGGCAGTTGCGGCAGTGACAGACTACGGTTTCTACTGGTTTGGCTGGGACTGTGTAGCGGACCTGACCACAGAGACAACCGCCCTGCCGCGTTTCTTCATTCATGGTTTTCTCCTACCAAAAAAATATTTAATTAATAAAAACTTAATTAAGAGAAAGTGCACCATCAACCGTAAAGGCTGAGCCTGTAACAAAGGAGGCTTCATCACTGGCAAGATAGACGGCCATAGCGGCCACATCTTCCGGTTGACCGATTCGTCCAATGGGATGCAGTGCTCTGTAGCTATCCATCAGGGCGTCGCCATCTTCTACCTGACTCATCACTTTCTTGAGCATGTCGGTTTCGATGACACCGGGATTGATGGAGTTCACGTTGATGCCATAACCACTCACGGCGCAATGCAGGGCAACGGATTTGGTCATCATATCGACACCGGCTTTTGAGGCGTTATAGGCGACCAGTTCGGGTTTGGCTTTTACCGCGGAGACGGAGGCCATGTTGATGATCGAGCCACCGTGGGTTTCTGCTGAGTTACTTTTGATTAACTTGATCGCGCCCTGGCAGCCGAGGAAACAGCTGCGCAGGTTGATGGCCATGGTTTTATCCCAGGTCTCTAGGTCCAGATCTTCAATGGTGCCCATAAGGGTGACACCGGCCACATTGACCATAATATCGAGGCCGCCGAAGTGTTTCTCGGCGTAGGCAAAGACCCCGTCCCACTGGCTGGCTTGGGACACATCATGGTGTACAAATTGGCAGTTATCGCCCAACCTCTGAGCCGCGCTGGTGCCGCCTTGGGCGTCGATGTCGGTAATAATGACTCGGGCGCCTTCGGCAATAAAGCGCTTGGCGATGCCGTAACCAATACCGGTGGCGCCACCTGTGACTATGGCGCGTTTACCTGCTAATTTTTTATCTGACATAGGCATATATCCTTTAGCGCCAGGCTTTCAATGCTAGACCTTGAGCATCAACTTACCTTTGTTACTGCCATCGAAGAGCTTGTGGAAAGCGGTCAATGTGTTGTCAAAACCATCGACGATTTCATACTTAAACTGCAGCTTATCTTCGGTAAGTAATTCGGCAATGGCGGCTGCGCCAGCTTCAAACTGGGGGAAATAGTTGCTGATCAAAAAGCCCTGAACCGTGGCGCTTTTCGC
>CAJQJT010000268.1 GCA_905478725.1 uncultured Pseudomonadales bacterium | reverse complement strand
TTCGTACATCATGTCTTTGCGCGACTCGATGGCCGGAATCATATCGGCGAAGGCGCGCAGGCAGTCGCGCACTGTATCCACAGTATCAAACAGCGGCTCTTTATCTTCCTGATTGTCTTTGTTGTAGGCCAGTGGCTGGCTTTTCATCAATGTCAGCAGAGAGATTAAGTGGCCATTTACCCTGCCAGTTTTACCGCGCACCAGTTCTGGTACATCAGGATTTTTCTTCTGCGGCATAATCGACGAGCCGGTGCAGAAACGGTCGGGCAAATAGATAAACTGAAATTGCGCCGAGGTCCAGAGGACTAATTCTTCAGACATACGTGACATATGAGTCATCAGGATGCTGGCAAAGGCGCAGAACTCGATAGCAAAGTCACGGTCGCTAACAGAGTCCAGAGAATTTTCGGTAGGCTTATCAAAAGCTAGCGCCCGAGCAGTAAACTCTCTGTCGATCGGATAGGTTGTTCCAGCCAGCGCGGCTGCACCCAAAGGGCTTTGATTGAGTCGCGTGCGGCAATCCTGCAGGCGACTGTAGTCACGTTCGAGCATTTCATTCCAGGCCAACAGATGGTGGCCAAAGGTTACTGGCTGGGCGGTTTGCAGATGAGTGAAGCCGGGCATAATAGTGTTGGCTTCCTGCTCCGCAAGACCGATTAAACCGTCTTGTAGACGGGTCAAAATCGGTGTTATGTGATCGATCTGGTCACGCAGCCAAAGGCGAATATCGGTCGCCACCTGGTCGTTTCGCGAACGGCCAGTGTGTAATTTTTTGCCGACAATACCGATTTTAGCGGTTAGAGCGGCTTCGATATTCATGTGTACATCTTCCAGAACCACGGACCAGGGAAACTCACCGGCCTCGATCTGAACCTCAATTTCCTGCAGTCCGAGCATAATTTGATCGCGCTCGGCGGCGGTTAACACCCCAGCTTCGCAGAGCATGCTGGCGTGGGCTACTGAACCCTGAATATCCTGGCGATAGAGGCGTTGGTCAAAATTCACCGAGGCGGTAAAGCGGGCGACAAAGTCATCCACTGGCTCGTTAAAACGGCCACCCCAAGCCTGATTGGTTTGCTTGGCTGGAGTTGAGTTGGTCTCGCTGTTTTCGTTTTTACTCATCGACTTGTTTGCTCAGTGGTTATTTCGCGACTAGGATTATAGCTAATCACAGGGATGAGCAATAACTAGAATGCGTGATTCAGGGGAAAATCAGCCTCAAATAGGCGATTATTTTATTCCTGACCTCTGTCGCGGGCAGGGTTTGTTGGGAATATTTGCTATTGCTGCCTTATCGGCGGTGCTAATGGCGCTCGTTAATAGTGGCATTGGCGACTTCGATTTTCTCTGGCTGGGCAAAATTGCGCTGCTGATATTCTGGATTGCGCTAATCAGCGCGATGTTTTTATGCCGCGCGCGTGACTATTTACTGCATCTTACCCTGCCTCGTGTAGCCTTGATTAATTATCTCTTAGTTTTGTTGGCCGCAGCTCTCTGTGCCGTCGCTGCAGAATACTGGAACAGCTATTGGCGCATCGGAATCTGGCGGGCGGATCCGGTTGCTATATTAAACACTGTTCTGATCACGGCGATTCCCGCCGGTGTGATCTTGCGAATTTATTATCTTCAACAGCGCTTACATCAACAGCAAAGTGCAGGACTTGAAGCACGGCTGGCAGCCTTGCAAGCAACCATCCGACCCCATTTTTTATTTAACAGCATGAACAGTCTTGCGACGCTGATTCGCATCGATGCGGACAAGGCAGAAAAAACTGTCGAAAACCTCTGTGATCTTTTTCGCTACGCGCTAAAAAGCACTAATTCAGTGACGTTGCAGGAAGAGGTGGATGCTTGTCAACGCTACTTGGAGATCGAGAAGCTGCGCCTCGACGAGCGTCTTGAGTACAGTTGGGATATTAAAATCGAACTTAATACAGTTCGTGTGCCCCCGTTAATTTTACAGCCATTAATTGAAAATGCGGTTTTCCATGGCGTGCAGCCGGCCATTCAGGGTGGCTCTATCTATATCACTATTTATCGCTGCGGGGATTGGCTCTGTATAGATCTGGTTAACAGCCTCCCTGGGGCCAATAATAACAAAGCGGTGCTTTCTGAAATGACCTCTGGTCATCAATTGGCATTGGATAATTTGCACTGTCGACTCGACGCCTATTTTAGTGGCAGCGCCGAGTTACAGGAAACTGTATTCAAAAATCACTACCATACGAGGATTCTATTTAAACCATTGGAGGGTTAAAGATGATCAAGGTATTGATCGTAGATGATGAATCGCTGGCACGGATCCGCCTGCAGCGTCTGCTTGAAAAAAATTCGGATATAGAGGTTGTTGGCGAAGCCAGAAATGGCCTTGAAGCAGTGCAAATGGCGCATCAATATCTGCCGGGGGTTGTGCTCATGGATGTGCGCATGCCAGAGATGGATGGGCTCGAAGCTGCACGGCAGATTGCTAAAATGGTGCCGCCCCCGGCGGTCATTTTTTGCACTGCATTTGAAGACTTTGCGCTGCGAGCATTTGATGCCAAAGCCTTCGCCTATTTGCTTAAACCGATCAAAGCCAATGAGCTGGATGGGGCGCTGCAGCGAGCCTCAAGCGCAACACGTGCGCAGCTTAATGGCCAAACTCCGAGCCATAGACGCCATCTCTGTAGCAGGACCCACAACGGCCTTGAACTGGTCGCCGTAGAGCAGATTCGTCTACTCCAGGCTGATCAAAAGTATGTCACCGCATACACCGCTGAGGGTGAAGCTGTGCTTTCCGATACTCTTAAAGATATTGAAAAGGAGTTCTCGCAGTTTTTTATTCGAGTGCATCGCAGCGCGTTGGTTGCGCGGGATGCGATTGAAGGGCTGACCTATGCCGAGGGCCATCTGGCGGTCAAACTCCGGGATATTGCGATTCAGCCCATTGTCAGTCGTCGCCTAGAACCGAAGCTACGGCAATTATTACCCCAGCTCTAACGCCGCCTTGAGGGGATGAAATTCCCCGTATTAGAGCTGCCCAAGCGCAGCCAAATGGTCGATAATGTCCGACTAGTCAATCACAACCATGGAATTTCAGTGCCCCAGACGATCCGAATTGCGACGCGAAAGAGCCCTTTGGCCCTTTGGCAGGCCGAGTTTGTAAAAGCTCAACTACTCGAAAATCACCCACATCTTGATGTCCAGTTGGTGTCCATGACCACCCGCGGTGATGTGCTGCTGGATACGCCGCTGGCAAAAGTCGGTGGCAAAGGTCTGTTTGTTAAAGAGCTTGAAGTGGCAATGCTGGAAGGTCGCGCTGATATAGCCGTGCATTCAATGAAAGATGTGCCCATGGAATTCCCTCCGGGACTCGGCCTAACGGTTATCTGTGAGCGTGAAGACCCCCTAGATGCCTTCGTCTCTAATCGCTACACCCATCTTGCAGAGTTGCCCCCGGGATCTGTGGTGGGAACCTCCAGCCTCCGTCGCCAATGCCAGATTCGTGCGACCTTTCCAGAATTACAGATCAAAGACCTGCGCGGCAATGTGAATACTCGATTAGCGAAACTGGATTACGGTGATTACGACGCAATTATTCTCGCCAGTGCCGGACTGATGCGGTTGGGTATGGAGGCGAGAATTGCCTCGCGCCTAGAGCCCGAACTCTGTCTGCCTGCTGGCGGTCAGGGTGCGGTGGGCATCGAATGCCGGCTCGACGATCAGGCCACCATCGATTTACTGAAGCCTTTAGAGCACCGTCAGACGCGTATCCGTGTCACTGCCGAGCGCGCGCTTAATCGACGTTTAGAGGGCGGCTGCCAGGTGCCTATTGCCTGTTATGCTGAGCTGGATGAAACGGGCGGTTCACTGCAACTTCGCGGCCTGGTCGGCAGCATTGATGGCACCCGTATTCTGCAAGATCAACTCTCAGCTCCGGTAGAGCAGGCAGAAAAATTGGGTATTGAACTGGCCGAGCGTTTGCTGGCTGCAGGCGCGGGTGAAATTCTCGCCGAGGTTTACGGGGCAGACTAATGTCGCAATCTATCCTGGTGATCAGGCCCTCGCGCCAGGCAGATCAATTTATTGCACTGCTAGAGCAGGCTGGTGCGCAGGTATCACATACCCCAGTGATGTCCATCGAGCCTATAGTTGATGGCCAGTCGATTAAAAACCTGATCCTCGAAGTCGATAATTTTGATAAGGCCATCTGTGTCAGTGGCAATGCCGCCGAATTGACCATTGAATGGCTGGACCGCTTCTGGCCCATGATGCCTGTTGGCATAGAGTTTTTTGCTGTTGGGCAGCAGACTGCACAGATCCTCGCTGCAGGGGATATTACGGCCTTGACGCCCAGTGGGCGGCAAAATAGTGAAGCACTGTTGGCACTGCCAGAATTGCAGGACCTCAGTGATCAGCGGGTGATCATTTTTCGCGGCTGTGGTGGCCGAGAAATTCTCGGTGATACTCTTGTTAAACGCGGTGCGCGTGTCGATTACTGCGAACTTTATGAGCGTAGAATCAATCAGGAACAGGCGCAATTGGCGCGCCAACAGTTGGCGCAGTGTGATTGTCTTGTGGCACATAGCGGCGAGTTGCTGGCAGCCTTGGGGGATCAGTCAGGAGAGCCGGGCGCCGACACTGTTGTTGTGGTGCCCAGTGAGCGAGTGGCAGAGATTGCCCGCGAGTTAGGTTATACGAATATTGTTAGTGCTGAGAATGCACTGCCGGAGTCGATGTTGGCCGCGGTGCAGAAAGCGCGGTAAATTATTGCGCCAAAAGCGGCTGACGAGCTATTCTTTGATTAATGAATAAATACTTTCGGCGTTTTAAGTGGTTTTAGATTGGCGTTAAATTGGCGTTAGAGAGACACAGAACAAAAGAGGGAACATGGTGACTGAGAAAAAAACCGCTGCACCTGCGGCCAGCGACAAGACCGCCTCGGCGAAGGCCAGTCCTTCTGTAACGGACAAAGCTAGTTTAGACAAAGCTAGTTTAGAAAAAGCTAGCCCAAACAAGCCAGCGGCAAAGAGCGCCAAAGCGTCTGAAAAAGGTGCAGGCAAGCAGACCCCGGTGAATACCCCCCCTAAAAAATCCCTGCCATGGTTTAAAATCATTCTTCTATTGTTATTGATTGCTGCGCTGGCGGCATCGGCTTGGTTTGGTTGGATGCAGTGGCAGCAGCGCACGATTCTAGAAGATCAGATCCAGCGTGGCTTGGCGACATTAGACGCCAAAGTTGAAAGGCAACAGCAGGCAATGAGCAACGCTGGACAGGGACAGTCGAGAGAAATTGATCAGCTGCAAAAGCAGCTCTATTCCCTGCGTCTAGTGACCAACCGTCAGGCCGAGCAGATATTAATTCTCGGCTCAGCGACTCGTGGCGATTGGCTTCTGGCAGAGGCAGCCTATCTGGTGCGTTTGGCTAATCAGCGCCTTCAGGTAGAACGCAGCGTCGACAACCCCCTGGCGATTCTAGAAACGGTGGATAATATTTTTGTTCAGCTCAATGACCCCGAGTTACTGGCGGTACGCAATGCCCTGGCGGTCGATATTGCCGCTCTGCGAATGACTGAAAAGGTCGACCGCGAGGGTATCTACCTCGAGTTACAGGCAATTTCCTCTGCCCTTGAGACATTGGCGATTCTTGAATCCCATGCTGATCCTGAGGCTCTTCTGGCTGCTCAGCCGGCTCAGGCTGTAGGAAGCGCAAAACAGGCCCCAAGCTCCCTAGCTGAAACCCTTGAGCGCTTCACTGAAAAGTTTGGCAATCTGATTGTGCTGCAAAAGCGAGAGCAGCCCATTGAGCCCCTGCTCAGCGGTGCGGAACAAACAATGGTGCGTCAAAATCTCTATCTGCTTCTGGAGCAAGCCCAGAGTGCACTGCTGCGGGAAGAGCAATCGATCTACAGCAGTAACCTGAGCAAAGCCGAGATGTTATTGCGCCGTTATTTTCAGTTAAACAGTGAGTCTGAAGCCACTATTGCCCGATTGCAGTCTCTCACTGATCAGTCGGTTAGCCAGACAGTGCCAGATATTTCAGGCTCCCAGAGTGCGATCCAGACGGCCCTGAATCTGCGCCAAAACAGCAGTGCTGATGAGGGCCCAGAACAGTGAGAAAGCTTTTGTTATTGTTAGTGCTGGCACTACTTGTGGGCGCACTGGCAGTCTGGGTATTACAGTTTGGTAGCGGCTATGTACTGCTAAGTTTCGCTGAATTCACTATTGAAATGAGTGCCTGGACCGGACTGCTGATCTATGTGGTAGCCACCGTACTGTTGTTCTGGTTGCTGTTGATGGTACGCTGGATTATCGGCGCTGGAGGCTTTAGATCCTGGTGGCGCAATCGACGCAGCGCGCGCAATCAGAATCAAACTGCTACTGGACTGTTACTGTTTGCCAGTGACGATTGGCAGGACGCGGTAAAGATACTGTCCCAGTCTGCGGACAAGTCGTCTATGCCAGTGGTGAACCTGCTGTTTGCCGCCCGAGCATCTGCGGATAATGAACAGTTTGAGCAGGCCAATCAGATTCTACAACGCTTAAAAACAGCCTATCCTAAGAGCCATTTTATTGCCGATAAGGCCTTGGCCGAAGTCCATCTATTGCAAGAACAGCCTGAAGAGGCGCTGAAAATTCTGCAAAGAATCTATGCTGAAAACCCAAGAGACAAGGCGCTGCTGAGGCTCTTGGCTGATGCCCACTACCTCTCTGAGGGCTGGGCCGCCCTGCAAAAAATGTTGCGCGACCTGAGGCGCTTTCAAGCTATCAGTGATCAGGATCTGGCTAGCCTAGAGCAGGATGTTTACTGCAACTTACTCGACAGTTTGGTGGTTGGAGGCAAGGGTCCAATAGGTGAAAAACGCGCCCAGCTTGAAGATATTTGGTATCTGATCCCGAGGAAACAGCAGCGAGATCCATCGATTATCGCCAGCTATGGTAGCAGTCTCGGCAGAGTGCAATTAGTGGATAAACAACAGGCACTGTTGACCAAAGCGCTAAATCGACAGTGGCATCCACTGCTGGTTGTGCAGTTTGGCGAGCTTGAATCAGCCAGTCCAGAAAAGCAGCTGATGGTGGCTGAGAAGTGGTTTGTGCAGCACAGTGAAGATGCCGATTTGCTCTTGGCTCTGGGGAAGATCTGTCAGCGCCTGCAGTTTTGGGGCAAGGCTAAAGACTATCTGACGGCCGCTGTTAAGTTGCGCCCCTCGGTTCAGGGTTCGATCTATCTGGCCACTGTGCTGGAAAAGATCGGCGACAGCAAAGCCAGCGCCGAGGTCTATAAACAGGGATTGCTCTCTGCACTTAAAGCGCAGCAAGAACAGGAGCCGCTAAGCGACTAGCTGCTGCGCTGGAACACTTAGGCTGCGGTTTGAAAGCTCCGCAGCAACTCTATTTCATCTGCCCAGATTGACGGATCTATGGTTTCCAAAACCAGTGGAATGCCGTCAAAACGCTTGTCCTGCATAATAAACTGAAAGACATTAAGCCCCAGATTGCCATGGCCAAGACTGTGGTGGCGATCGACACGACTGGCGTACTCCGAGCGCGAATCATTCAGATGCATGCCGCAAAGATAGTCAAAACCGACAATGCGCTGAAAATCATCAAAGACTTTTTCACAGCCATCGGTACTGCGCATATCGTAGCCCGCAGCAAAGGCGTGGCAGGTGTCGTAGCAGATACCGACGCGGCTCTTATCTTCGACCCCGTCGATCATGGCTGCCAGCTGTTCGAAACTAAAACCTAAATTACTGCCCTGACCAGCGGTATTCTCGATTACCGCAGTGACCCCAGAGGTGACCTCTAGAGCCTGATTAATGGACTCGCAAATCTTGGCAATGCACTGGTCTTCCGAGATCTTGCGCAGATGGCTGCCGGGATGAAAGTTGAGATACTTGAGTCCCAGCTGTTCACAACGGCGCAGCTCATCGACAAAGGCTTCACGGGATTTTTCTAGGCCCTCAGTCTCAGGGTGACCAAGATTAATCAGGTAACTATCGTGGGGTAGAATCTGCTCCGGTGAAAAACCGTGGAGTTCACAGTTCTCTCTAAACTTCTCAATGCTCTCTTGGGTAAGGGGCTTGGCCTGCCACTGACGCTGATTTTTGGTAAAAAAAGCAAAGGCGGTGGCGCCGATTGCATGGGCGTTCAGCGGAGCATTTTCGATGCCGCCAGCGGCACTGACGTGGGCGCCAATATATTTCATAGGGATTTATTCTCGGAAATTTGGTGTGGTGTGGTTGTGTCGGGCTAATGTTGTTCAAGCTGTCAATATACAAGCTTCGATATTTAGGCTGTCGATATTTAAGCTCTGGATAATAAGGTAAAAGCGAAAAATCTCCAACGGCCTTGATTGCTGTCAACAGGATTACAGTCAAAAACTGCTAGCCTAGTAGATCGCTAAAACAATGGCCTATTTCTTATGATTGATTTTGAATGTACTCCCCAAGTAGATCTAGAGTTTATGAATCGAGAGCACCGCAAAGCTTTCGAAGATACCAATGCCCTAAAACGTTTGCTCGACAGTGCCTTGGCCCTGCGACTCGAGAGCGACTTAGAGTCTGAGACTGCAGATGACTTTGGGGTTGAGCTTGGCAATGAGATTGAGCATGAAGTAGAGATCAAGAGCAGTTTGCCCGGTAGCGAAGAAATAGAACAGCTGATGCAGACACTGTTACTGGACACTGTCAGGCACTTTGAGTTGGAAGAGCAGTGTATGGAAGAGCATTCATTTCCCGCTCGAGCGGAACACCGCCTAGAGCATCGGCGGGTATTACAATGGATGGAAGAGGAGCACAGCCGCTGGAGCAGAGATTGCAGCATTGAAACCATCAATCACCTCAGTCTTTACGCTGCGGACAAATTCCCTCAGTGGTTGCTCAACCATATAGTGACGATGGATACGGTTATGGCCAGCTATGTCCACCGTCATGGCGGCAACTCTCTCTAAATACGATTTCTTTTTAGATCCCGAATTAAAAAACGCGCTGGATGCATTGCCTGGCAGAGCTCCTTCGATAGTACAGGTGTTTCGCTGGCAATTTCAGCCGCGAGTAATTCTGCGGTTAAAGGCGCATAACTCAGTCCCCGGGATCCCATGCCGCAATTGACATAGAGATTGGGCAGATAGGCTCCGAGACTGGTCATCGGCATTTTTGCGTCCCGTCGCAGTGCCGCGTAATCCTCAAGCATGGCCGCCCGATTCGGCACCGGACCGGCAATCGGCAGATAGTCCGAGGTGGTGCAACGAAAGTTAGCACGGCCAGTTAAGCTTTCATTGGAAGGCTGGCCCAGGACTGCTGCCAGTCCGGCATCGGTGGCGGCGATTTGCGCCAGATTAGTCTGGTGGTCTATATCCCGCAGTTCGGTGGTAAATAGGTCTTTGTTGTAGGTCGCGCCGCAGCCGTGCAAACTGTTTTCAGCGGGAGTGATATAGCATTCCCCGCAGATCACCATTTTCATTTTGCTGCTCTCGACAGTGCAGGGCAGCTGGGTGATCTGGCCGCGAATCTTGCGCAGTGGTAAATAGGCTGTCTGACTAAACTGCTTACAATCAAAGGCACTGGCAATAATCACTGTTTCAGTTTCGATCACCAGCTGCTTTGCATCGCGGAGCTGCCAGTTAGCTTGATCTTGAGCGTATTCGAGACCTTGGATATCGGCTTGAATTAGAGGTATATCGTTAAGTTTGAGTAGCTGCTCGCAGACAAGCTGCGGCGGCAACCAGCCTAATTTCGGGAAATACAGAGCCGACTCAGCCTGCAACGGCACGCCGCTTAACTCTTCCAGGTGATCATGGGCAATGGTTTCAACCATTTCTGTTTGATCTGCATAGCGCTGGCTAATCAGCTTAAAGTCACTGCGGGCTTTGTCATTTTCCGGGACTACCAATACACCGCATTGACGGCCTAGTCCACTGTCCCAGAAGGGTTGGTAATAGTCGCTGGCAAATTGAATGGCGGCGAGGTTCACCCGAGGTAGCAGGTCGTCTCGAGGTGATAATTTGGGGTAGACAATGCCTTCAGGATTGCCTGAGGCCTCTGCGCCAGCATGGTTGTGACGATCGACAACAGTCACATCGAAGCCGCGTTTTTTTAAAGCCGCGGCCACAGTGCAGCCAGAGATTCCGGCCCCTATAACAGTGACGGTTTTACGACTGCGGGGAATCGGGTTTGCGGTTTCAAACCAGGGCGTAGCAGTGGGTTGCTGCTTACTCATTGCCCGAGGCCGAACTCAGTGCAGATCTGCTCACACCAGCGGCTAATATAGGCATCGCTGAGCTCCAGTTGGTTCTCGTCGTCCAGTGCTAGGCCGACAAAATGCTCTTTGTTATCGGTCAGGGCCTTGGACTCGTCGAACTCATAACCTTTGTTTGGCCATTCGCCAACCATGGTCGCACCACGGTTTTTAACCTTGGCCCAGAGATAGCCCAGTGCATCTTGGAACCATTCGGGGTAGCCGATCTGATCGCCGAGGCCAAAAACCGCCACGCGTTTGCCGGTAAAGTCGATATGCTCCAGTTCGTCCCAATGGCTTTCCCAGTCTTCTTGCAGCTCGCCATAATCCCAGGTGGGAATGCCGAGAATCAGCAGGTCGTAGTCAGCCATCAAACTGAGGGGTTGATCGGCGATATTGTGAAGGCTGACGCTGTCGCTGTGTTGGCTATTAATCTGGGCGCAGATTTTCTCTCCGGCCATTTCTGTGTAGCAGGTCGAGCTGCCGTAAAATAGGCCGATTGCTGAACTCATTAATTAAGTAATTTGGGGTTCTTACTGGGACTCACTGATTGCTAATGACAAAACAGGTCACCTAGTTAAGGCTATGAATGAAACTGTCGATGGTGAGTATCAAGCAATGAAGGCTAG
>CAJQJT010000267.1 GCA_905478725.1 uncultured Pseudomonadales bacterium | reverse complement strand
CAATTTTGCCCCAGTAAGGGTCAATGCGTCCCTGCCATTTTGCCACTCCGGCGTCTGGCGCCAGACCGTGCTCACAGAAAATAAGCTTGCCACTGGGTTTTAACACGCGACGTATCTCGCGATTGGCAGCCAGCGCATCGGGAATGGTGCACAGCGTGTAGGTGATCACCACCGTATCAAAATGATCATCGGGAAAGGGCATGGCTTCGGCGCTGCCAAGAATAATCTCTACATTTAAACCATTCTCTGCGGCGGTCTTGCTAACCACCTTCTCAGCCATCTCATTGAGCTCTGGGGAGGGATCTAGCCCTATAACTTTGTCAACTTTTCCGGCATCGTAAAAGGGGATATTTAGCCCCGAGCCAATTCCCACTTCGAGAACTAGACCCTCCGCTAGAGGCACTACTTTGCCACGCTGGTAGAGAATCGGTTTAGCGCCACAGGCGCAGTTAAGAAAGGACGGCAAAATATATTTGTCATAGAAGCTCATAGGGGTTTCAGCCTGTGTTATTTATTATTATTATTTTTGTTTTATTATTGAGAGCTCAATTCAAATCCGCTGGGCTCTTAGTTCAAATCCGCCGGGCCCTTAATTCAAATCCGCCGCGCACGTTTTAAGCAGTTCCATGGGCACAATCTCAAGAGCCATGCTGTTGCTACGTCGCAGGAATACTTTCGGCGCACAGCCGCTCTCATAGGCTTCCAACCAGCGCGATGCACAGAGGCACCAGGACTGTCCGGCCACTAGGCCGGGAAACTCAAATTCTGGGCGCGGTGTCGACAGGTCATTACCTCTGGATTTGGAAAAATCTAAAAACTCATCGGTGATTTGAGCACAGACGGTGTGGGAACCGCGGTCATATTTATCGGTGCGGCAGAAACCGTCGCGAAAGTATCCGGTGATGGGGTTGCTGCAGCACTCTTCGATTGCGTCTCCAAAGACATTGGTCTGGCTCATAGTGTTCGGCTCTTCTGTTCTAGTGGCTTGTCTTTGGCTTTAGCTTACCGCGTTTGAACGATTTACCCTACAGGGACAGCATTATTTCTCTATCAGCAAAGCTATTGCCTAAATTAGTTAGCATACTTACAATAAGTGTCCTCTTAATACTCGCAAGATATCTCTATGAGCAATGCCGATATAGCCAACAACGATACTCTGGGTTTTGTTATCCACGACGTCGCTCGCATGATGCGCTGGAATTTTGAGCGCCGCGCTGATGAATACAATCTCACCCGCTCCCAGTGGTCGGTTCTAGTTCTATTGTCTCGGGAAAATGGCGCCCAGCAAAAGCGCCTAGCGGACATTATTGGTGTTACCGCTATTACCATGACTGGTCTGGTGGACCGGCTGGAGCGAGATGGTTGGGTTGAGCGTCGCCAAGACACACAGGACCGTCGCGCCAAAAGAGTGTTTCTCACAGACAAAGTTGAACCCCTAATAGAAAAAATTAAGTTGGTGGGAAAAGAGGTTCGAGAGTCTGCATTAAAGGGGATTTCTGCCCGCGAAGAACAGCAACTAACTGACTTGTTGCGGCGCATGCGCGCCAATCTCAGCGCTCAAAACGCCGATATAAAATAGCCGGAGCACTTAACCACAAAGCACTTAACGACAAAATAACGACAAAACATTCAGTTACAAGACACAATTTACGCCCCAAAAATAACAACTAAAACAGGAATACAGGCCTTGTCAGACAAACTTAAACGTACACTAACGCTTTTCGCCGGACCATTGATCATCGCCGCGGTGGCGATCTACTTCTATATGATCGGTGGCCGCTATATGGAGACTGATAACGCGTATTTAAAGGCTGGCATGATGTCTATCGCCAGTGAGATTTCTGGCAAGGTAGTAGAGGTGTCGGTTACTGATAACAGCCGGGTTGAAGCCGGGCAGCTGCTGTTTCGTGTCGACGATCAGCCCTATCAAATCGCACTGGCGCGAGCCGAGGCCAATCTGGTTAAAGTCGGTGGCGATGTGGAAAGTCTAAAGGCTGACTACTTCAATAAGCTGGCGGATCTAGATCAAAGCAAAACGCAGCACGACTATTATCTCCGGGAGTTCAATCGCTTAAATAGTTTGCTGGCGCGGAAAACCGTCTCTGCTGCGGAAGTGGATCAGGCGGAGTATCTCTATCTCGACGCTATCAAAGAGATGCAAGTGACCACTCAGGCACTGCAGGTGGTCAAGGCGCGACTGATTGATATTGATCTGCCCCTGGAACAGCATCCCAGCTATCTGCTCGCCCTGGCCGAGCGCGACAGGGCCAGACTAGATCTCAGCCATGTTCATATCGTCGCCCCCTCCTCCGGCGTGGTAGCGAATTTCTCGATCCAAAAAGGCGCATATATTATTGCTGGAGCGCCGCTATTCAGCCTAGTGGACGACAGCTATATCTGGGTTGAGGCGAATTTTAAAGAGACCGACCTGACTCATTTGCAGGTGGGCCAGACGGCAACAATTAATGTGGATTCCTATCCTGACCATCAGTGGCTGGGTCGTGTTGCTAGTATTACACCAGGCACTGGCTCGGAGTTTTCTCTGTTGCCAGCGCAAAATAGCACCGGCAATTGGGTCAAGGTGGTGCAGCGTATCACCGTCAATCTGGCCATAGATCCGCTGATCTCAGACGCCCCTATCGGCCTTACTACCGGCATGAGCGCACGGGTAAAAGTGGATACTGGACACAGTCGCCAGCTGCCCTGGACCAATTAATGATCCATAGTTTGGTTAGCTTAGAGGTCGTCAATGTCCGTTCAAATTGAGCTGACGCCGCGGGCCAAATCCGCGGTGACCTTGGCGGTGATGTTGGCTGCTATTATGCAAATGCTCGACACTACCATTGCCAATGTAGCCCTGCCCCATATGCAGGGCAGCCTGTCCGCCACTCAGGATCAACTGGCTTGGGTGTTGACCTCTTATATAGTGGCGTCGGCGATTATGACTTTGCCTATAGGTTGGCTGTCCGGGCGTTACGGGCGGAAAAACATTTTTGTTATTTCCATCGCCGGTTTTACCTTGACCTCACTGCTCTGCGGCGCAGCCAGTTCACTCAACGAGATGATTGCCTTTCGTATTTTGCAGGGCCTGTTTGGCGCCGCACTGGTGCCCCTATCCCAAGCGATTATGCTCGACATAAACCCCAAGGAAGACCACGGTAAAGCCATGGCCATGTGGGCTGTGAGCATTATGATCGGGCCTATTTTGGGGCCTACTCTGGGGGGCTTTCTCACTGAATATTATTCCTGGCGCTGGGTGTTCTATATCAATCTGCCCTTCGGCGTAGTGGTGCTCTTTATTATTCTCAGACTGATGCCAGAAACTGAGCGCGAAGAGCGGCCTTTTGATGGACTGGGCTTTTTTGCCCTGGCGATGTTTATCGCCTCTATTCAGCTAATTCTCGATCGCGGCCACCATCTCGACTGGCTCGACTCATTGGAAATACAGATCTATTGTACGGCAGTGCTGGTGTCACTCTGGGTCTATGTGGTGCACACCCGCACTGCTAAAAACCCCTTTATACCACCGGCAATTCTTCGCGACCGCAACTTTGCCACCGCCCTAGTATTCATGTTTTTTATCGGCTTGATTCTGCTCGCCACCATGGCCCTGCTGCCAAACTATCTGCAGAATATTATGGGTTACCCAGTATTCGATGTGGGCACCATTCTGGCACCCCGGGGCCTTGGCACCATGCTGTCGATGTTTCTATTGGGTAAGTATGGGCATCGTTTTGACCCCCGGGCACTGGTATTCTTTGGCCTGTCGGTTACCGCCTATTCCCTCTCGCTGATGGTGGAGTTCGACACCTTTGTGCCGGCCGATTTGATTATTAGCACAGGCTTTATGCAGGGTTTTGGCCTCGGATTTGTGTTTATGCCTCTGAGCATCCTCGCCTACCTGACTCTGGAACCAAAATATCGTGCTGAAGCGGCGGGACTATTTAGTCTGGTGCGCAATTTTGGCAGCAGTATTGGCGTCTCCGTCGCCTTTGTATTGCTTGCCCGCGGCGTGCAAACCCAGCACGCCTATTTGGGTGAGAATATCACCCCCTATGTCACCAGCATGGGACTGCAGCAGTTGCCACAGATTTTCCATAACGAAGCGATTTCGGGGCTGATGCTATTGGATATGGAGATCAATCGACAGGCCGCGACCATTGCCTATCTGAACGACTTTAAGCTGATGATGTGGGTGGTGCTGGCCATGTTACCCATGGTCTTGTTGCTGCGCGCGCCTGACAAGGAGTCGGCCGCCACAGCAACAGGCAACACTTAATGTCTAATATCTAAAAGCCCATTAGAGGTTGGGCACAAACAAATAATCGTAGCCAAAGACAATAAACAGACTGCAAATCACCAGGGTCACCAACATCACTGGCGTGCCTTTGCGTATCCACAGCATCGGCGTAATCGCCAACTCGGGCTTGCCGGTCTGCCGCGCCAGACGCTCGGAGACTGTAACAATATAAACATTGGCCGTAGAGCCTATATGAGAGCCATTGCCCCCCATACCCACACCCATGGCTAGCGCCCACCAGAGCACGCTGACATTGATACCATCTTGCTGTAGCCCGGATAGCACCGGAATCATCGCCGCAGTAAAAGGAATATTATCGATCAGCGCCGAAAAGATTGCCGCCACCCAGAGAAGCTGAAGCGCCGCTCGTTTCGGGTGCTCAGCAATCGCATCGCGAAACTGATCGCCAATCACCTCCAACAGTCCCGAGTGCTCGACACCGCCGATCACCACAAACAGTGAGATAAAGAAAATCAGCAGCGGTGTTTCAAGATGCATGGTCACCGCCTCAAGCTCAATGGTCCGTGACATAAACACCAGCAGTGTTAGGCAAGCAGCGGCCACCAACCAAGGCTGCCAACCAATGCGATGGTGAACCACAAACAGCACCACCATTACCAACATAACAAATAGGGATTTATGCCAGAGGCGACGGTTTGTGTATTCAACCACCTGATCAAAGCTGTGGACTATGGGGCTAGTGAGCTCTTTTTTAAACAGGAAGCGCATGCCCAATAATATGCTTAACCATGCTAATAGAACTGGCGGTCCCATATGCACAATAAAAGTATTAAAACTGATCCCCGCAGCCGAACCGATCATCAGATTTGGTGGATCGCCCACCAGAGTTGCAACACCGCCTGTATCTGACAACAGTGCCGCGGAGAGTAGATAGGGAACCGGTGAAATACCCATGGAACGACAGATCATAATAATCAGCGGCCCAAAGATAATCACCGTGGTGACATTGTCTATCAGCAGCGAGATCACAGTGACTACTGTGCCCAGGAGAATCAGCAATTTGAGCTGTGAACCACCGCTGACCCGAGCCAGATATTGAGCC
>CAJQJT010000266.1 GCA_905478725.1 uncultured Pseudomonadales bacterium | reverse complement strand
CATCTCTTCAATGGTACCCAGCTCTGAGGCGCGGTATTGGGCGCTCCAGCGATCTAACTGGCGCTGAAAATAGTTGCCGGGGCGGCCGTAATCAGTGAGCCCGGCTTTCTCCAGGTCAACTGAATGGATAGCGGCCAGCACCTTGATCATCTCGTCGTACATATGGCCGCGCAGCTCAGGGGTTTCTATGTCCTTGAGCTCGGGACGCCAATGGATATTGCCTTCACAGAACTCCATCAGATAAAACATCGAGCCGACAATCTCGCGATCTTCACAGAGATGATAGGCCTTGGCCACTGGCACATCACTGCCTGCTAACGCCTTGATAACACGGTATTCACGGTCCACCGCATGAGCTGATTTGAGCAGTTCACCTGGAGGCTGGCGACGCAGCACATAGCTACCAGAAGCGGCATCAATTTTAAATGTCGGGTTGGACTGACCGCCGGCGAATTTACTGACGCTAATAGGGCCCATAAAACCATCGACATTGGCTTCTAGGTAGGCGAGTAGCTTGACTTCATCTAACGAACTGACTTGAGACATAAACTTGTATTCCAGAGTAAATTTGATTCTTATTATTTGTCCTGTTGGCGCAGAACGACAGTTTTTAGTATTTTATGTGGCGCTCTTAATTCTGCTCAGATTGTCCCGATATCACCCAAATTTAATCATGTCATCCCGACAGAGCGAAGCGACGAGGGATCTCCCTGCCGATTCCTGAGACCTCTCAGATTCCCCCGACGTAACAGTGAACAATCATTATGGCACTTATAATGCCATAATCGCCTGACAGCTCCAAGCCAGTATCTGTCTGCAGCACAATAGTCAGAATATTTACGTTTGATAATGACCCAAACCGTGACAAGATAAAAGCCAAAACAGATCCGGCGAGCTCAACACCCAAAATCACTGAGCCTTAACTGCAAGTACAAAAACATCATAAGAGAATATCCATGAGTGAAACCACAGCGTATGTACCAGAGAGAGTCTGGGTCTGGAACAAAGATGTAGGTGGCAAATTTGCTGCCATCAATCGACCCGTCGCAGGCGCAACTCATGAGCAACCCCTACCTGTGGGCAAGCACCCACTGCAACTCTATTCTCTGGGAACCCCCAATGGCGTAAAAGTCACCGTGCTTTTAGAAGAGCTTCTTGAACTCGGTATTAAAGACGCCGAGTACGATGCCTGGTTAATCAATATCCAAGAGGGTGAGCAATTTAGCAGCGGCTTTGTCGAAGCCAACCCCAATTCGAAAATTCCGGCGCTAATGGATCACAGCACCACTGAGCCAACACGGGTTTTTGAGTCTGGTGCGATCATGCTCTATCTGGCCGAAAAATATGCTGCCTTTATCCCCAAAGCTCCGGCCCAGCGCACTCAATGCCTCAATTGGTTATTTTGGAACATCGGCAGTGTGCCCTTTCTCGGCGGCGGCTTTGGTCACTTTTATGCCTATGCTCCGGAAAAGCTCGAGTACCCTATAGACCGCTACACCATGGAAGTGAAACGTCAGCTCGACCTGCTGGATCAGCATCTAAGCGGCAACCGGTATCTCTGCGGTGACGAGTACAGTATTGCGGATATGGCTAATATGGCTTGGTACGGTTCATTGGTGATGGGCAAGCTCTACGAGGCTGCCGAATTTCTCGACGTCACAATCTATAAAAACGTGATCCGCTGGACTCAGGATATTCAACAGCGTCCGGCAGTCAAACGCGGCCAGCGCGTCAATCGAGTTTGGGGGGAGGAAAAACACCAGCTTGCTGAACGCCACGACGCCAGTGACTTCGACAAAGATCCTGTGGAAATTCTCAAGCAGGTTATGGCGCGCAAGATGGGCGAAAAATAGCCTCAAGCTTTTTAACTTCAGAGCCAGATATCCTGATTTTCTGACCAGCCTAACTGTCGATCCAGCCTCACAGTCAGCAGTGTTTCGAGACCACAGCGTTGCAGCAGATGAATCACATCCTGCTGTTGCGCTGACTCCAACTGAGCATATTGCTGCTGCAATTTTTGTAAAATCACAAAGCGGTATGACTGGGCGACTGCGCTAATAGACTGGCCACGCAGACTAAACTGCGCCATGCCAAACATGCGCTGGGCCAGTGATCCCTGAGCCGAGGTGCCGGGCTCAGGCTGATTCTCAGCCAGCCATTGGTTGATCACTTCTGCCGCTGCCTGAGTTTCCGGAACAAGATCCTCAGCCAATACTCTGAGCACTGCCACCAAGGTCTCGGGAATTCTGTCATCCTCAAGATAGCTATCTCCTGGATCAAAAAACTCGAGAGCATCCTGATCGGCGCGGTTCATGCGCTCGACCCAGCGTAACACCCGCACCGCCCGCTGCTGCATAAGTCGCAGCGGCGCAGGGTCCCGCCCAAGGTGAGCATAGAGTGGTGCAATCAAACCAAAGTCACCAATGCTCGGTTTCCAACCTAATAGGTAAGGGTATTCACTGAGATGTAGATTAAGGACGTCGAGAAATTCCAGATAGAGGGTTTCCACCAGACCGGTGGTCTCCTCTGCAACACCAAAAAGTCTTCCAGCATGCTGCATTTTTGACATCATATACTGAGCCTTCGCCTCTCGCTCTGGATGCTCCGGCTGGGAATGTAAAAAGTGATAGTGAAGAAATTCGCGATTTTCTTCGAGATAGTTCCAGCGATAGTGCATTGCTGGACGCAAAAGGCCGCTGGTGCCGATTAGATCAAATAGCGTGCTGACAATCTGCTGCTTGGGACTGGACGGCTGAAAGGGCCTAGCGCTGGATTTTTCAAGATGCTCAATAATCGCTCCGCCATCACGGATAACCTCGCCCTCTGGGGTCACTAGAACGGGAATGGTCGCCAGCTTGCTCTCGGGCAATACCTCAGCTTTAAAACTCTTATGGCCGCTGGATAACTCACTAAAGGCAGTGCCGCTCTTAATCAGATAAGAGCGTGCGCGACCGGCATAGAGTGAGTGGGTTATGC
>CAJQJT010000265.1 GCA_905478725.1 uncultured Pseudomonadales bacterium | reverse complement strand
TCTGTCCTGAAATGAGAGACAGGGTTATTCCGATATAGGCGCAGACAAGCCCTGCAGTAGCCCCCGCAAAGCCGAACATACGCCCTCGCTTGCTAGCCGCCAAATTTTCTATTGCATCAACCTGAATATCCAAATCACTGGGCTTAATATTGAAGACCGCGGCTAAGGCTTTCTTAGATTCTAAGGAACAACTGCCGTCATTTTCGATTCGTTGAATCGTTCGCAGGCTAAGGCCTGATACTGATGCGAGATGATCTTGTGACCATGCGCGCTGGCTGCGAAGTTTTCTGATGCGGTTTTTATCTATCATGATATCCATTTCCATAATCTTATCTCTAGTGGTTATTAGGTAGCTGATCGTCCACTTAAGTCCAGCTAGAGGGTTACGACATTAGTGCGTCAAAGCTATGACGGTTGGGCGCTAGGTTAATTAGATACGCTCGAGTAATCGCCGCGGTCTTTGTATTTAACAACGTCAAATTCGTAGCTGAGCCTGATCATTTAGAGTGCCATTTGCGCCTGCCCCAGAAAATGCGCCGGGCTCCCACTTACATAGCAAAATTTTCGTTTAGACAAAATAAAGCTATCGCGATCGCCTACTCTAGCGCCAACATCCTAAGCCACGCTTCGATTCAACACTTTATACGATGAAATAATGTCAATTGATTACACTTTTAATGAGATTAAAATGCAGATAAACTACACTTTTAGCGACATTAACAAATCAGGAGCCCTTTATGGAGCGCTTGGCAGAACACAAACTGGTTAGCTGGATGCAACAAGAAACCAGAAAGCCCCTACTGATCGATGGGGCTCGGCAGGCCGGTAAATCCTACCTAATTGAACGGTTATTTGGGCCAAAGCATTTTAAGTGCACCCATGTTTTAGACTTTCGTCTAAACAAAGCAGCTCATGCCCTATTTGAAACCAGCCTCGAACCCGAAGACATTATTACCAATATCGAACTCCTTTTAGGTACCGACATAGACCTATCCACCGACCTTATCTTTTTTGACGAAATTGGAGAGTGCCAAAGCGCAGTAGATAGCCTGAAGTATTTTGCCGAAAAACGTCCTGATATTTTCATTTGCGCATCAGGTTCAAATATTGGATTGCTGGGCTCTTTTCCTGTCGGCAAGGTACAGCTACTACCATTACACCCTTTGTGTTTTGAAGAATTTTTAATGGCATCGGGCGAGAATAAATTACTCCAACACTATCGCGCTATGTCCAGGCTAAAAATAGTTCATGAGAAACTCTGGCAATATCTAGTTGATTATTATTTTGTGGGCGGCATGCCCGAAGCGGTAAAAACATGGTATTCATCTAAAAATTCTGGCCCCAACGAACGTGCGGAAAAAACCAGTCAAGTTCACCAAACCTTAATCAGCGGTTATGAAAAAGACTTTGGCAAATACAGTGGCGCTATTAATGCCTTGGAAATAGAAAGCGTGTTTAAAAATATTCCATCGCAATTATCCAAAGACACTGACGATTCGGTTAAACGTTATTTATTTAAAGACGTTATCAAAAATAAAAACCGCTACCAACAGCTAAGGGGCGCGATTGACTGGCTGGAAAAAGCCAAGCTAGTGTCAAAATGTTACCCCATCGACTCAAAGCCCGTAACACCGCTTAAGAGCCTGATCAAAGAAAATATTTTTAAACTATTTTTATTTGATGTGGGTTTATTAGGTCACATACTGGAAATAAGTTATAAAGAACAAAAGCAACAAGCAATGATTGTAAAAGGGTTTATCGCTGAAAATTACGTACAAAACGAACTGAATGCCGCTGGATTTTCGCCCACTTATTCTTGGAATGAAGGCAACTCTCAAATTGAGTTTATTTTAAAAACAAACGATGGCGACCTTTTACCCGTTGAAGTAAAAAGCGGAAAGCGAACAAGAGCTAAAAGCCTACAGGTATATAAAAACAAATATCACCCTAAACAAACCATCAAACTAATTGGCTCCGTCGGCGGTACCGATGCTGATAACCTAGTGTGGCCAATCTATTACGCTAATTTTTTAAACAGGTTATCCTAGAAGGCGCAGAATAATTAAGGTTAGACACAGATATTCTCAGACTAACCCGGCCTTCCATCAGCCCGAGCGCTAACCAGCATCGGCCCATAATAAAAAACATAGATGCCATAGCCCAATACCCACAATCCACCCGCAAGACCAATCGCCCAGTGTGATCCCTCAGGGAACCACCCAGGGAAAACCACTCTTAATATGGCCCCAATAATAATCGCAATATAGCCGACAGACATCAGTTTTGGGGGTTGTAACGGCCTTCCAGTATGCCCAAGCGTCACTCGAGAAATCATGGCTAAAATCATGCCGCCCATAGCCCCGGCTGTAAAACAATGCAGAGCGGCGCTCAGGCTGGCGGTATAACCGGCGGCATAAAGTGCCAGCACAACAAAGCCCAGTGGAATAAAGGCATAAGAGAGATGCAGTGACCAGAGCAGGGGAATTTTTGCACAATGCTGACCGTTCCAGCGCAGGAAACGCCAGCCGTTAGTGATTGCGGCAATGCTACTGATTGTTAGCAGTAGGTTGTTAGGTATTTTATTAAACCCAACAAAAGCGGCGGCGACCAAAAGCATAATGCTAGCGATGCTTACAATCTCAAGCCATTTGATCGGTGGCTTTTTCTCGACGCCTGCACCATTGGCGGTAAAGAAGGGAATTACCCGGCCACCCAGAATAGCGATGATCAATACGAACATCATGATGGCACCATGTAGGGAGTGCTGTGCCATCTCTGGCTGATTAGTCACAACGCCCCAGTGGCTAACACCATTAAGCAGCGCCAGTATTGCGAGGATCGGTACAAAGATCATATTCTGTCTCTGCTTCGCCTTGAATACTGGGTAAGCCATGGCGATAGTCGCCAAGATTAAAAATAGTAGGTCACCGGCCATGACTAACCAAAGGGGCAAACCTGCTCCGAACGCTAACAGCAGGCGGCCCAATAGCCAAGCAAGTGTCAGCACCAACAAAAGCCTACCTCTTAGACCAGTAACGCCTGTCCAGGTTTGCACGGCAGTGAGTAGAAATCCAACCACAATCGAAGCACCGAAGCCGAACAACATTTCGTGACCATGCCACCAAATTGGGCCTCCATAGGGTAGCCAGCTAAATGGGTTTAACCAGAAGTAGGACCACCAGGCGATGGTGATAATAGAAAAAATCGTCCCGCCGAGGAATAGGGGGCGAAATGCTAGTCGTAACAGTGGCGGAATCCCGAGAGCGGTTGAGTTATCATCAATATTCATTGGCATGGGTAGATCCTACAATTTAGATCGAACAATCAGGATTACGCTTAAGGCTAGTGCTAATTCAAAGTGCGTTTTCAACTTTATTAGAAGTCCAACCATAAGGTAACGCGAGGATGCTCACGATCGGGAGGAGCATACAAGCTATCGACATGAGCTTTTACCTCCTCATTAGCGTCTAATTTTTTGGAGAGAGACTTTGCAGTACCGGCTTTGATATAGCCAATTTTCCTTTTAATAGAACCCAACAAGCCAAATAATATCGGCACTTTAATCAGAACTGCTATGGCGCACCCATCATGTTTATTCGAGGGCTCCCGGTGAAGATAAACTAGCGTATTAACTCTGACGTATTGCTGTATTAGCTTTGACCGCATGGAGCCGTCTCGATTCCGGAACCCCGTCCCTGCCACTATTGCTGCTTTCCCCATTACTCTTCCTTGTATTCGAAACTATGAGAGTTATTAATTGGACTCAACATGGTCGACGTTCACGCCTGCCCACTCTGAACAAGGAATTAACGAGTGACTCGAACTTCTAACAAGAATTTAAACGGTTTGCTTCTATGCATTTTGATCACCATTCCGTGGCTAATATTTTTTGAAAGGGGCACGAACGCACCCCCTTACTGTGATAAAACCATAGACAAACATCTATGGCTTAACAAATCCCACCTTACGTCTGCTGATGCAAATGCACATCTCGCTGAGGAAAGGGAATCGAAATTCCATTGGCATCCAGAGCTTTCTTAGCGGCTTCGGTAAGATCAAAATACACAGGCCAGTAGTCACCACTCTTAACCCAGGGACGGCAGACAAAGTTGACACTGCTGTCGGCCAATTCAACCACTGCAATAACGGATTTAGGTTCGGCGAGTACGCGGTCATCGGCAGCAAGAACGCCTTCGAGAACTTTCCGCGCTGCGTCTATATCATCTTGATAGCCAATGCCAAATACCATATCAACACGACGAGTGTCGTTGGCGGAGTAGTTGACGATGTTGTCGCCAATAATTCGGCCGTTGGGGACTATGACTTTTTTGTTGTCTGGGGTGAACAGGACGGTGGTGAAAATTTGGATGCTTTGAATCACGCCTGAGGTGCCGGCGGTTTCTACAAAGTCGCCAACCTTAAAGGGACGGAAGATCAGCAGCAGTACACCGGCTGCGAAATTCGATAGGGATCCCTGGAGGGCTAAGCCTACGGCGAGACCGGCGGCACCGACTATGGCGACGAAGGAGGCGGTTTGGATACCCAGTTGGCCGAGGGCGGCAATACACACAAAGATCAGTAATGTGTAGTACACCAGACTGCCGGCGAAGTGTCTGATTGCCGGGTCTACGGCGTTTTTCTCCATCAATTTTTCCAGTACTACCGAGAGTCGTTTGACGACCCATTTACCGATAACAAAGATCACCAGTGCCATGAGCACTTTGACGCCATACTGGATTGTTAGCGCCTGCATTAACTCTACTTTGTCTTCCATAATGATATTCTCCCTGCCCCTTTAGGGGTCGTATGTGGTGCCCTAAGGCACCATTATTTATCCACTTTCTTTGCTCTCTACGTCTAACTTATCGACTTTCTGGAAGCCCCGTGGCAGCTTGTGTCCGCGTCGTCCGCGTTCGCCGCTGTAGTGCTCAAGATCTTTGGCCTTCATTACAAGGTAGCGCTTGCCAGAGTGAACCACAAGTGAATCGCCTTCAGAAACTACGCCGTAGTCGATAACGAACTCTTCTCGGGCCTGTAGTCGTGAGCCTGGAATGTTGATGATCTTGTTGCCTTTACCTTTGGCTAACTCGGGAAGCTCGGCAATGGGGAAGACTAATAAGCGTCCTTCATTGGTGACGGCGGCGATCTGTGCCTTGGCGTCGTTGACCATTTTCGGCGAGAGAATTTTCGCGCCCTTGGGCAGTGAGACCACGGCCTTACCGGCGCGGTTTTTGGTGTAGAGGTCGCCAATTTTGCCGATAAAGCCATAGCCGGCATCAGTTCCCAAAAGGACTTTCTGGTCGTCTGCGCCCATGATCACATCGGTGAACAGTGCCCCGGAGGAGACATTGAGTCGCCCGGTGGCGGGCTCTCCTTGACCTCGTGCTGAGGGCAGTGTGTGCCCCGCTAAGGCATAGAAGCGGCCGACGGAGTCTTGCAGGAAGACGTTTTGATTGCTGCGCCCGCAGGCGGCGGAGAGAAATTTGTCCCCTGACTTGTAGCTCAATGTGGTGGGGTCTATATCGTGGCCTTTGGCACCGCGAATCCAACCTTTATCCGAGAGTACTGCGGTAATCGGTTCGGCGGTGAGCAGGTCTTTTTCGTTAAAGGCCTGTGACTCGCCACGTGACACTAGGGGTGAACGGCGCTCGTCGCCAAATTCTTCGGCGGCGGCTTTGAGTTCTTTTTTGACCAGGGTTTTTAAACGCGTCTCTGAACCGAGAATAAGTTCCA
>CAJQJT010000264.1 GCA_905478725.1 uncultured Pseudomonadales bacterium | reverse complement strand
ACCAGTCGAAAAGCCTAAAGCCCCTGAAAAGGCTCCCGCTGAGGCGGCAGCAAAAACTGAAGCTAAAGCAGCTGCTAAGCCAGCTGAATCTGGAACCGCCAGAGCGAGCAACGATCCACGCTTTAAGCCAAAACCAGTAAGCGACGTTAAAGTCAGCACCGCACGAGTTGAGAAACCCGCAGCAGTGGCACTAGACACTAGCAAGCCAGTATCGACTGCAGCGCCAAAAGTACCTGTAGCCAGAGCCTCAAACGACCCACGTAAAAATCGAGCTACTCAGGCCACAAAGGCTGATAGCGCACCTTTAGATGCAGGTACCGCAAAAGAATCTGACGAAAAAGGTCCTCAAGCGTAATTGGTACTTGTCGTAGCAAAAAGGCGCTGTATAATCGCGCCTTCATTAGGTGGGATGGCAGAGCGGTTGAATGCACCAGTCTTGAAAACTGGCTTAGGTTAATAGCCTAACTAGGGTTCGAATCCCTATCCCACCGCCATACAAATAAAGGCCCCTTTTAAGGGGCCTTTTTTGTATGCGGTGGGATAGGGCGAGAACCCTAGCGGGTTCGACTAAATGCGAATGCATTTTGGACGCCAAAGGCGGTTCGAAGAACCGATTAAAAGGCCTAAGTCTTTTAATCGTCAATCCCTTCTCCCAGAACGCAGACCTTCAAAACCGAACTACCCTTTTTGTATCGCCCAGGCTAGGGTGAGAACCCTAGCGGGTTCGACTAAATGCGAATGCATTTTGGACGCCAAAGGCGGTTCGAAGAACCGATTAGAAGACCCAAGTCTTTTAATCGTCAATCCCTTCTCCAGAACGCAGACCTTCCAAACCGAACTACCTTTTTGTATCGCCCAGGCTAGGGTGAGAACCCTAGCGAGTTCAAGAATACGCAAAGTAGTCTTGGCACCACTCATGCTGCAACTCAAGAAGTGCCTGCGTCAGATCTGCCAGTACTCCCTAAAAACATATCCCTAAGAAAAACTTTATTCTGTATGACCGATTAGCCGACCACTGCAGCCTGATTCTTAGCTCCAAGGAAAGGGACTATTGGAAACAGGGTGCAGTTTGCCTTCAATGTATCGCGAGAAACGGAAGGGCTCTAACAGACGAGAGTTTTCACCACAGATATCACTAGCGATTAATTTACCCACTCCGATCATTTTGTAACCATGATTGGAGTCGGCAATCATGTAACAGTTGTGGTGAAACACATCAAATACCGGAAAACTATCCGGCGTAAACGCACCAATTCCGCCGGAGGGTTCATTTTTATACTCTGCCATGGTGCCGGAAAAACGTTTTTGGCAATGTGCCAACGCGGACACCCACATGTTTGCAAAATCTTCGCCAACAATAAACTCTGGGGACTCGGGACCATAGGGATCTACGGCAACCGCATCCGCTGGTTTGTCGACAATAAATGGCGCGGCACCACCCTGAATACCATTGAAATGAAAGTCCGGTTTGTAATAGATACCCCACATTTTTTCGGTGATCAAAGAGCCATCAATGTCAGAGTAAAGTGGTGCATCAGTATCCACATGAATTACAGGAGGCATTCGGCCATCGTTGGTTTTCTGAAGATTGGGGTCAACACCCAGAGTGCCCTCTTGCAATGACCAGTAAATCCACATGGGGATATCATTGGCAATCACACCGCTATGGGGATTTTTGATACTGATGGTGCTGGGCATGTGCAACATATCCCAGAACTGCTTTGCCCAGGGACCTGGGGCAATCACCACATAGTCACAGGCAATATCGCCACGATCTGTTTGCACCGCCGTGATCGCACTTTGGTTGTCCTGAGTAAACCCTGTCACCGTCACACCACCGACAATCTGCACTCCCTGGGCCTGAGCTTTAGCCGCTAACCCCTCCAGTGCTTTGCTGTTATTGGCATAGCCTCCAGATTTTTCATGTAGCACCGAGGTAATCCCCTGAGCTTGCCAGTCATCAAACAGATTGCGCATGTAATCTGTACAGTCTCTGGCACCCTCTATAAAGGTCGAATCATAGCCAATGGCCTGTTGCTGTTTATAGATAGAGGCGACATCCTCGTGCATGGATTCGCAGCTGATCTGCATATAACCCACTGGGTGATAGCTGTATGCCTCAGGGTCACTCTCCCAGATATTGACGCTGTGCGCCATTAACTCACGCATCGCCGGCTGGAAATAATTATTTCGAATGACGCCGCAGGCAATGCCTGACGCACCTGCACTAATGCCGGTTTTATCGATCACCAAAATATCCCTGCCATCACCCCTGCCCCGAGCCTTGAGCTCAAGAGCAAGATGGTACGCTGTACTGAGGCCATGAATACCGGCACCGACAATGACGTAGGAAGACTGGCTAGGGAGTGCAAAAGACATCGAATTTCCTTTATTGGCGGGACTGTTTAAGCTTGATATTGAGTGGCGCAGAAGACGCCGTCAACGCTCATAAGTAAGTCTTATAAAGTAACAGGAAGTCGCTTATAAGTAGCGGCGGCTTTGATTAATGCACTAAACTGGCGGACTAATAATTAGATCCTATTGCCTGACTTTAGAGGGGTGACCATGTACGGCTCGTCAACGCAAATTCCGACCATTGATTTAGATACTGTCACTAAGCCTATTTCCTCCGCAAGGGGTATGCCTGGTTTGACCTATACTGACCCGCAATTATTTGCTTTTGAGCGCGACAACCTGTTGGGAAAGACATGGGCCGGGCTCACCTTCGTATCGGAACTGCCATTAAATGGCAGCCTGTTACCGGTTGACTTTATGGGCTTGCCGCTATTAGTCACACGCACCAATGAAGGCCAGATAAAGGTCTTCCACAATGTCTGTAGTCATCGCGGAATGACTCTCGTATCCGAGCCCAAGGATCAGTCGCGAGGCGTTCGCTGTCCCTATCACTCATGGTTTTATGATCTCGATGGCATGCTAAAAGCAACACCCCATATAGGCGGTTCAGGTATCCATGTACTAGACGATTTTTCCTGCGCCGAGAATAATTTAAAATCTGTCCGCTGCCATCTCTGGATGGGGATTATATTTATCAATCTGTCCGCTGATGCCGAAGACTTCGCCGACTTTATCGGGCCTTTGGAAGAACGCTGGGCACCCTTTATGGGTCCTGCAGGTGTTTCACAACTCACGGTTCCCTCTGCTCAGGGGCCAATTGCCATTGAAGTAACAGCCAACTGGAAGCTGGCGGTAGAAAACTATTGTGAGGCCTACCATTTACCCTGGGTCCACCCTGCCCTCAACAGCTACTCGCCGCTGGACAAACATTACAATATCGTCGCTGCGAAAAATATGTCGGGTCAGGGCAGTTATGCCTATACACTTTGCGATGTCGCCGGCACCGAACTGCCCCAATTTGAAAAATGGCCGGAAGATAAATTACGCCATGCCGAATATATCTCACTCTATCCCAATGTGCTTTTGGGGCTGCAAGTGGATCATGCATTTGCGATGATTCTGCAGCCGCTGGCCGCCGACAAAACCATCGAGAAATTGCAGCTTTCCTACTTAGCCGATGGTGCTGAAAGCAACAACTACCAAGTGAGTCGCGATGCCATCACCGAGAGCTGGCAGCAGGTTTTTGGCGAGGATATCTTTGCCGTCGAGGGCATGCAAAAGGCGCGTCATTCACCAGGGTTTACCGGCGGCGTATTTTCACCGGTTCAAGATGTCCCCAGTCACCACTTTCACGGCTGGGTAGCAGACCAATATCAGGCGGCACAAAACCAATGAGCGCAAAAAACAACCACTGGAAAAACTTTATCGCTGGCCAATGGGTCGATAGCGTTGAAACCCTGGCAATTGAAAATCCAGCCACAGGAGAGATTTTTGCCACCATTGCCAGTGCTACGGTAAGTGACGTTGAAGCCGCCGTGATCGCCGCACGCAACTGTGTCAACCAAGGCCTATTAAGTCACTGTCGACCTGCGGAACGCACAGCATTAATGCTGCGTATCGCGCATGAAATCCGCGCAATCGCCGAGCAAGCCGTTGAGCTAGTTGTTTTAGAAAATGGTAAGCGACTTAAGGATGCCAAAGATGAGCTAGCTGAGGCGGCGCGCTATTTTGAATACTATGCTGGCATGGCCGATAAAATCGAAGGGACATCCATTCCTCTGGGCACAGACTATGTCGATTATACCGTCTATGAGCCACAGGGAATCTCGGTGCAAATTGTACCCTGGAATTTCCCAGTCTCTATCTGTGCTCGCTCTCTGGCACCGGCACTGGCCGCAGGTAATGCGGTAATTGTTAAGTCACCAGAGCTGACACCCTTAGCCATGACCTGGTTGGCGACCGCATGTCAGCGCGCCGGGTTACCCACCGGAGCACTCAGTATTCTCTGTGGTGATGGCCCAACCATTGGTGGCGCTCTGGTGGCACATGCAGATATTAATCAGATTGTCTTTACCGGCTCGGTGCCAACCGGTCGCTCGATCCTGCACGCCGCCGCAGAGCGTGCTGTGCCCTCAGTAATGGAACTAGGCGGTAAGTCCGCTGCAGTGGTGTTTGCCGATGCCGACTTGGATCAATTAATCGAAAGTGTTTACTGGGGCATCTTTTTTAATGCCGGGCAGGTCTGTTCCGCCATGTCGAGACTGTTGGTGGAACGCAGTATTTATGATCAGGTCATAAAGCGAGTCCGCGATCTGGCAGTGGGATTAACTCTGGGACCTGGAATTGACAACTGTGATCTAACACCACTTGCTTCTGCTGGCCAGCAGCGACAGGTATTGCAGCATTGCCAGCAGGCTGTTGCGCAAGGCGCACGACTGGTAACAGGGGGCGCTACACCCAAGTCGATGCCTGGCTATTTCTTTGAGCCAACGGTATTTTGCGATGTCAGCGCTGAGATGGATTTGTTTCAGCAAGAAGTCTTCGGTCCGGTGATTGCCATAACCCCTTTCGATACCGAGCAGCAGGCCTGGGAATTAGCCAATGGCACTGACTACGGATTAGTCGCGGGTATTTTCAGCAAGGACATTAATCACTGCCTGCGTGGTATCCGTGAATTGAAGGCTGGCCAAGTATTTGTCAATGAATGGTACGCCGGCGGTATTGAAACCCCCTTCGGCGGAACAGGTCTCTCTGGATTCGGTCGAGAAAAAGGGCAAGAGGCGCTATATAACTATGTACGCAGTAAAAACGTTGCGATACGCGTTGCTGCAAGTCCGGACTGAGGGAAAATTATTGGTGAATCTCGAGTCCAATTTTCTCAAGGGGTTGGACGCCTAGCCAATGCATAAAGAGCGAGATTGCCTGACCCCGTCATCCCCCTTAGATGGCGGCCACAATGCTTGACTTAACTCTTGTCAGGCGCATTGTTTTGTTTTTGTCATTCTTCCACTGACTCAGACCCAACCTAAAACCCAAAGCTTCAAAATCTATAACCAAACTCGGCATGGAACCGCCGCAGCTTTTCGTTATAATGCCCGCGCCTCCCCTTGGTGAAATTGGATATCACGCTAGCCTCCTAAGCTTGAATTTCAGGTTCGACTCCTGAAGGGGAGACCATTACAATCCCCGCCATGAATCTTCTTCTGCTCAAGCCCGACCAAATCACTCAGCAGACCGCGACTGTTAGCGGTCGCCAGCTCGAGCATTTAATCGCCGTTCAACGGGCCGAGGTCGGTGACTCAGTGCGAGTAGGTGAAATTAACGGCCTCATCGGTCAGGGAATTATCAAAACTCTCAGCGCCGAGCAGGCCACCCTTGAGATCAGCCTAGACACCCCACCACCACCAGTCACACCAGTCTGCCTAATACTGGCATTGCCGCGACCGAAAACGCTCCGCAGGACCTTAC
>CAJQJT010000263.1 GCA_905478725.1 uncultured Pseudomonadales bacterium | reverse complement strand
AGTCAGCAGTGGCTGATCCTGAGCGCCTAGGGAAAACGATGACATAGGCAAGTTAAAAAATCGAATTAAGCCGCGCAGCAATCCTTCTAGTGGCACATATTCGCCGAAAGGCACTAGGCGGGTTTTATCGTACTGCCCCCTAGCGGTACCCAGAGCCAATACCGAATTGTAATACTTGCCGCTGTTCCAGTCTTGAGTAGGTATACCGGTTAACAGGGCGGTTTGGTTCACTTTTGCGGCCTTGTCTATGCCCATAAGAAAGTCACTGACACGCTTAGGGGTTGCTGGGATCGCGGCTTCTGGCCAGACGATGAGGTCGGCGCCCCAGTGAGCTTCAGTCTGTTTTTGTAGTTGCTCGAGGATGTTCTGACGTTCGTTGGCAGACCATTTTTTATTTTGATCGGTGTTGGGTTGAATCAATACCGCAGAGAGATTTTTGCCGGTCTTCTCGGTCCAGGCGACTGACTGAAGTAAGTACCCGCTTATGGTTAAGGCTAGCAAAATAAGGCAAGAAATCTTCATGCCTAATTGGGTGGGTGGTTTTTTGCCAAATAGAAGTGAGCCTAGCTGAGCAAGGGTCGCGCCTGCCAGTGCGGTAATAAAGCTCAACCCCATCACGCCACTAATCGGTGCCCAGCCACTGAGCCAGGTGTCGGTGTGAATATAGCCAGCATAGAGCCAGGGGAACCCGGTAAAGATCCAGCTCCGAAACCACTCACTGAGCACCCATATTGCTGGCAGTCCCAGCAGCCAAGAGGCTGACGTCTGTGGGATTAGCGCACTGAGCGCAAAGGGTAGAGCAAAGAGTAAGGCCAGAAATAAACAGAAAAGCGCGGTTGCCAGTAGCGCCAGGGGCGCGGGGATAAAGCCGTGTTCATGGATGCTGACATAGACCCAGCTGACGCCGGCGAAGAACATGGCAAAGCCAAATACGCCGGCTTTGGCTACGGCCTGTTTAATCGTTTGATGCTGTAACTTGTAAAACAGCAGGGCAATACAGGGAATTGCTATGGGCCAGAAATTAAATGGCGCCAGAGCCAGTGGCAGCAAAGCTCCGGAGGCAAATAGGAGAAGAAATGTTTGCCCGCGGGCTGAGCGCATCATGAACTAACTTTGGTGACTTCCAGCTTAGTGATTTTGCGGTTATCACCATCTGTGACCTTGAAGGTAAAGCCGTCAAAGTCGATACTTTCGTTGATTTCGGGCAGTCGCCCAAAGGCGTGCAGTACCAGGCCGCCGATGGTATCAAACTCATCGTCTACCAGGCCCACATCAAAGAACTCGTTAAACTCGCCAATCTCAGCAATGGCTTCAACATCAAAGCTGCCATTTGCGGTGGCTATTATGGGTGCCTCTTCATGCTCATCGGTCTCGTCTTCGATTTCGCCGACAATTTCTTCAAGGATATCTTCAATGGTTAGTAAGCCAGAGACTCCGCCGTACTCGTTCACAACAATGGCCATGTGATAGCGCTGCTCACGAAACTCCTGCAGCAGCACATTGAGGCGCTTGCTCTCAGGAATAATAGTTGCAGGTCGCAATAGGCCTTTGAGGTCAAAAGCGCTGTTGCCTGAAAGCAGCAGTGGCAGCATTTCTTTGGCTAGCAGAATACCTTTAATGTCGTCGGAGGATTCGCCGACCACAGGGAAGCGCGAGTGCTGGGAGCTAATTACCACTTCAAGGACCTGCTCGAGGGTAAAGTCGTCGTCAATAATGACCATTTGCGAGCGTGGGATCATAATCTCCCGGGCCTGCTGGTCTGAAACTTTTAGCGCCCCTTCCATGATTTGTAGCACGCTGGCGTCGATAATCGATTCATTCTCCGCACTGCGCAACATGTCGGCAACGTCTTCACTGCTGCGTGGCGTTTGAGAAAAGACCCGACCAATCCGTTTTAAAAGGGATTTTTCGGGTGCGCCATTGGCTGTTTCTTCATTCATTGTTAGTTGCTCGTGACTTCAATAGGGTCGTCGGAGGACTCGTCGAGAATCCGGTAGGGGGGAGGGAAGTCTAGAATCAGCATAATCTCTGTTTCTAAACTCTCCATCTGTTCGGCGTCTTGATCTTCAATATGATCGTAACCGAGCAGGTGCAATACGCCATGGATCACTATGTGAGCCCAATGTGCGGTGGTGGTTTTTTGTTGTTCTGAGGCTTCGCGGACTAAAACTGGCGCGCAGATCACCAGATCACCGAGAATCGGCAATGGCTCTGGGGTAACTGCATCAAAGGGGAAGCTGAGAACGTTGGTGGCACCGCTTTTACCGCGGTAGCGCTGGTTGAAATCGGCGCTTTCCTGCTCATCGACAATACGAATGCTCAGCTCACATTCGTCCCGCTCGTCACGTATGGCAGCGCTTACCCAGCGCTTTATACTGTCTTCGTCGGGTGAATCATCAGAGGCGCAGGCCTTCTGAATGTCGATAGATAGATTCATTTATGGGTTATTTATTCCGTTTTCTCGTGGGCATCATAGGCATCTACGATGCTTTGGACAATAGGGTGACGTACAACATCGCGAGATATGAAGTGGGTAAAGCTCACTTCTTGCACATCTTTGAGCACTTCACAGGCATGAACTAGTCCAGAATTGACGCCGCGGGGCAGGTCAACCTGAGACATATCGCCAGTGATCACCGCAGTTGAACCAAAGCCGATACGGGTTAAAAACATCTTCATCTGTTCGCGGGTAGTGTTCTGCGCTTCGTCGAGCAAAATGTAGGCGCCATTGAGGGTGCGGCCACGCATATAGGCCAGGGGTGCAATTTCAATTACGTTGCGCTCTTGGAGTTTTGCCACGGTTTCAAAGCCGAGCATTTCATGCAGAGCGTCATAGAGGGGGCGCAGGTAGGGATCGACCTTTTGCGCGAGATCGCCAGGTAAGAAGCCAAGTCGCTCGCCGGCTTCCACCGCCGGTCGAACCAGTAAAATACGCTCAACTTCATCTCGGAGCAGTGCTTCCACAGCGCAGGCGACCGCTAGATAGGTCTTGCCGGTGCCAGCGGGGCCAATACCAAAATTGACATCGTGGGTCTGAATCGAGCGCACGTAGCGCTGCTGATTGAGGCCGCGGGGTTTGATATTGCCTTTTTTGGTACGAATAACGCTGAAGTTCTCTGCGTTTTCTATAGCTTCAGGGCTATTGGCAGACTTAGGGCTGTTTGTTGGCTTAGGGCTATTTCTTGGCTTAGGGCTATTTACAGGCTCAGAGCTGCTCACTGGGGGTGTTTGCATAAACGACGCCTCTTTACGAGATGGATTGCCGGTGGAATTGGTTTGCTCTCTGGAGTGTTTGTTCGAGGGCTTATTAGAGGGCTGTTTGGGGGGCTGCTCCTCAGATTGCGGATCAGGCGATGGCTGGCTCTGGCGCAAGTTGAGGTGTACCTCTTCTGCGGATAGCTCAGCGTAATGTGCGGTTTGTTGGTATAGGTTGTAGATTACTGCCGTCGCTTGATTGGCTGCTGCAAGGTCGCCATAAGCGGCAAAGAAATTGTCTCGCGAACGAATATCAACGTCGAGACGCTGTTCGATAAGACGAATGTTTTCATCAAATTGGCCACAGAGTGCGGCGAGACGACGAGCATCATTGGGCTCGAGAGTGAGCGTCGAGGCAGATGGTTGATTATCCGATCTTTTCAATGAGTGCTTTTGTACCTTAATTAAGAGGAGATCTTACTAGCATAGCGCGATCTGCGAAGAAGGGTAAACCCTTTATCTTGCTCAAATAGTATAAGAACTTGATCTCTTAACCTGATTGCTTATATGCAGGCTGGCTAGGCTAATTCGCCACGCAGTGAGTTACGCAGTGCTTCGGTGACAATGCTGTCGACAAAGGTGCCTATCAGAGCGTGGTTATCGCTGCGAAAGTTCACCACGCGATTATTCTCTGTACGCCCCTGCAGCTGGCCTGGATCTTTCTTCGAAATACCGGTGACCAGTAGCTTGTGACGCTGGCCCACCATGCGTCGACTGATCTCCGCAGCATTCTGGCTGATACGGTCCTGAAGAATTTTCAGGCGCTGCTTTTTCACCTCTTCCGATGTGCTGTCTGGAAGATCTGCGGCTGGTGTTCCGGGTCGGGCGCTGTAGATAAAGCTGAATGAGGTATCAAAGCCAATATCACTGATTAGCTTCATAGTGGCAGAAAAGTCCTCTTCGCTCTCATTGGGGAAGCCGATAATAAAATCTGAAGAGATACTGATATCCGGGCGAACTTCCCGCAGACGGCGGATTTTCGACTTGTACTCAATCGCCGTATGACCGCGTTTCATGGCCATCAATATTTTATCTGAACCACTCTGCACTGGCAGGTGCAGGTGACTGACCAATTCTGGTACGCGGGCGTATACCTCAATCAGGCGATCGGAAAATTCAACCGGATGAGAGGTGGTGTAGCGGATTCTATCTATGCCTTCGATATCAGCCACATAGGGCAGCAACTCGGCAAAATCGCAAATTGAACCATCGGGCATCTCGCCGAGATAGGCATTGACGTTTTGACCCAGTAGGTTCACTTCCCGAACACCCTGGTCTGCTAGGGCGCTGATCTCGACGAGCACGTCGGCCATGGGGCGACTGACTTCTTCGCCGCGGGTATAGGGCACTACGCAAAATGAACAGTACTTAGAGCAGCCTTCCATAATCGAGACAAAGGCGGATACGCCATCGGCCTCTGGTGTTGGCAGGCGATCGAATTTTTCAATTTCCGGAAAGCTAATGTCGACAACCACTGTGCCATCGGCTTTGCTAGTTTCCATCATTTCTGGCAGGCGATGCAGAGTTTGCGGGCCAAATACCAAGTCGACAAAGGGTGCGCGTTTAGCGATAGCCGCGCCTTCTTGGCTGGCGACACAGCCACCCACACCAATAATTAAATCCGGATTAGCTTCTTTCAGGTGCTTCCAACGACCGAGCTGATGGAAGACTTTTTCCTGGGCCCGCTCACGAATCGAGCAGGTATTGAGCAGGATAACGTCCGCCTCTGCTGCATCGTCAGTGGCAATCATCTGATGGCTGTCGCCGAGCAAATCGCGCATGCGCGCAGAATCATACTCATTCATTTGGCAGCCATGAGTGACGATATGGAGCTTTTTAATCGGTTTAATTGCAGTTTCGGTCATGAAATTGGTTAATCTTTGATCAATTAAAGAGGTCGAGCATTATAGCCCTGCGCGCCCAATTCGCAACATAAAGCCGCTATTTAGGGTCGTCATTTAATGGCGTTATATAAAAACATCCTGTGCTATTATTGTCGCCCTTTAAACGCACCGAATTGGCAGAAAATTCATGTCCAGTGAACCCATCTATCGCATCACCTTTTTTAACCAGGGTCAGGTCTACGAGATCTATGCGCGTCACGTGTTTCAGAGTGATCTCTGGGGCTTTCTCGAGGTGGAAGAATTTATATTTGGTGAGCGCTCGCAGATGATTGTTGATCCCGCCGAAGAGAAGCTGAAAAATGAGTTCTCCGGGATCAAGCGCAGCTTTATTCCCATGCAGTCTATTGTGCGTATTGATGAGGTGGAAAAAGAGGGCACCTGCAAAATTACTGAGGCCAGTGCCAACGCTTCCGGTGGCAATGTGCGGCCATTTCCGTTCCCGTCCATGGCCTCAAGCAAGCCGTCTAAAGACTAGCGGGCAAGCGTCATTAGTGATTGCGGGTTGAGGGCGTAGCCGTGTATCGCTAAAGCCCATTATGATAAAGTTTGCGAATTACAGGTCTGCTCAGGAATTGCGATGACTGAAGGCGATCCCGAAATGAAAAATACAGAGGTGCCAATGACAGAAGAAGCGCTCGATCTACTGCCCTACGAATTTGCTCGGGTCAACCGAGTACTTTTGCGCACCGCTGAAAGCGATCTGTTATTAGCGCCAGGTGCACCAGATTGGGCCGTCAGTGAAGTTGTTCGTATGAGCAATGGCGCTTTGACTGTGCAAGCTGTTGCCGATCAAGAGTTCGATGCTCAGTTGAGCCAGCTCTACAGCGGCCGACAGAATTCCTCTGAATCGGTTATGGCCGACATGAAAGACTTCGTCGACATGGAATCTGCTGCCGCCGAGCTTGAAGATGCTGGTGACTTATTAGACGCTGAGAACGATGCGCCGATTGTGCGACTGCTCAACGCCGTGATTGCCGAATCCCTAAAAGAAAACGCCTCCGATATTCATATCGAACCCTACGAGAAAGAGGCGCTGGTGCGTTTTCGTCTCGATGGTGTGTTGCGGACAGTACTGTCCCCCTCAATTCAGATTGCACCGCTGCTGATTTCACGTATTAAGGTGATGTCAAAACTGGATATTGCCGAGCGTCGCTTGCCTCAGGATGGCCGCATGAGTGTGCGTCTCGGTGGTCGCAGTATCGACCTGCGTGTTTCTACTATGCCCTCCAGTCATGGCGAGCGGGTAGTGATGCGATTGTTGGACAAAGATGCTGGCAAGCTCAAGACCGATGATCTGGGTATGCCCCAAGAAACTAAAGCGCAGCTGGTGGATCTGGTCTCACGACCCCACGGTATTATTCTGGTCACCGGGCCTACGGGCTCAGGTAAAACCACCACGCTCTATGCCGCACTGCAGCAGATGGATCGTCAGCAGCGCAATATTATGACCGTCGAAGATCCGGTGGAATACGATCTTCCCGGCATCAGCCAAACGCAGATTAATCTTCGTGCCGGTATGACCTTTGCCCGCGGCCTGCGCGCTATTTTGCGTCAGGATCCAGATGTGATTC
>CAJQJT010000262.1 GCA_905478725.1 uncultured Pseudomonadales bacterium | reverse complement strand
TTAATGCTAAGAAGATGAATCTGACTGGATTTAATGGGATTCCGCATTTGGATACTAATGAGATGGAGCAGTACATTACTTATGGGTAGAGCTTGTTAGAGGCCGTAACAGCGGACTTCGAGTCTGGCCCTAAATGCCCTGACCCTAAATAATCCTTTGATGTTAACTTCGAATCATTCAGTTAGCAGGATATTTAGGGCAAGTTATCATTGGTTTCTATTGGAACAGCCTTCCCTGCGATAAGCCCAAATGCCACCGACACTGCAGTACCCATGAAAATAAATAATGAGGCCAAATGTGCATGCTCTAACCATGCTTCTCGCCCTACAGGAAAAGGGGGAAATAAACCAAACATCAACCCTAAAACTAAGTAAACCAGAATAGCTCCAGCCGCAAAATATTGGATCAAGTAGTGCACCTTAAGTTTGAGGCGCGATATTAAAAAATAGACGGGCATGCCAACAAATAACGTTGCAGGGTATGAGAAGACTAAACCATAGATAAAAAAGAAAGTTACCCCTAGTGCAGCATGTTCATGGTCAAACACTAAGCTCAAGAATATTGCATGCAAGATTGCCCCTATTATGGTCGCCCACGGTGCCAACAATAATGCGAGTAGAACTCTACCGGTCTTGTTCTTTGGATGGTCACCACTCTTAATTTTTTTCTGCGCTTTATGATTTAAAAAATCCAAGCCACCAAAAGCCAAATAATCACAAAAAACAAAAAGAATCCGCCCAAAATAAACTGGATTTCACCCAGAATTCCATCCCCAGACGAGATGGCAAAAACAATCATGATCACAATAGTGACAAAGAACGAAATCACCGCCGAATCTCTAAACCCCAGTCCCGGCGCAAAGTGCACACTGACCATCTCAGCCACAATCGGCGCCATCAGAAAAATCGCCAAGCCCAGTACTAATACTAGGCTGACAATCCCTATGGCTATTTTGCGAGTTTCGTTCTTATCTTTTTCGTCTGTTTCTCCAACCATCGTTATCACCCACCATTTTGGTTCGCTTTAATAAGCTCGCGAATTTTGTTCGGATCCGGCATTCCAATGGCGACGATTTCTGGGGAGTCGCCTGCGGTAAAAATCTCTATGCTGCCGACACCAAAGATACGGTTAAAAAATGACTGCTTAACCTTAGTGGTGCGCACGCTGGCGAGATTCACCTCGGAACGCTCTTTGCTGAGCAGACCTTTTTCAAAGAGGATTTCATTGTCATTGACGGTGAGTTTGGAGGCTTTATTTCTCAGGTGCCAGGTCAGCAGGATTAATAGGCCGAGGCCGCCCACGGGAATCAGTATTAAACAGATGATAAAACCCAGTGGGTTGTTCTTAAACATAACGGGATGTTCGGAATACAGCTCGCTCATGGTGTTGCTCCTTGATAAATGCCGGTTAGGCTTTTCTTCTTAGCTATTAGTTCTTAGAGTTTGGTTTCTGCCACAGTGTTACAGGGCATTAATCAGAATCCACAGTGAGCTTACTAGGATGATGATCATGGTTGTGGACATGCCGATAGGGCGCAGGACCTTTGGGCCAAGCTCAGTGATCGCTAGGTAATGGCAGATACGCCCAAGAATCAGAGCGATGCCAAGAACATGTAGCCACGCGTCCTTGGCTCCCACAAGTTCCATTGCCACAAGCAGCAGTAGGGCGATAGGCACGGTCTCAACAAAGTTACCCTGGCCACGGATGCGTCGCAGCATTTCTGGATCGTCGCCGGTGCCGATCAAGATTTTGCTTTGCACTCGGTATAAACCGGCGCGCAGCGTAAAGGGGATAAATAGCAGGCCCAATAGGGCGATGTAGATGGGTGTAATGCTTATCAAGGTTGGCAGTTGCATGTTAGCTCCGTTAACTATAAATAATGGGGGTTGTCCGTAGTATTGGCCGCCCCGTAAAAGCAGAGTCAATTACTCAGCTCACTGGGTTTAAAATAGACCAAACTAGGGCGCTTTACCTGTTTAGCCTGAGTATCTCTGTTGTCTGGGATCATCAGTACTCCGAAGTCCCACTTTTAATAGTGGCAACCAGGCTTTGCGGGTTAAACTGCGGTATAAAAATAAACAACCAATTGGTTGATAGCGAAAGATAAGGGGAGAGGCAAATGACAACAGAATTTGATATGAGCGGCAAGGTCGCTATGGTTACAGGCGCATCCAGTGGTTTTGGTGTAAATTTTGCGAAGATCCTGGCCGCTCGTGGCGCCAAGGTAGTGGTCGCGGCGCGCCGTGTTGATCGTCTTGAAGCTCTGGTAGCAGAGATTCAGGCAGCCGGTGGTGAGGCCTGTGCAGTGGCTATGGATGTCACCAGTGCGGACTCGGTTACTGCTGCCTTTGACAAGGGCGAAGCGGCCTTTGGCACCATTACTGTGATTTCCAATAATGCCGGTGTTGCCGATGGCAAGAGTGCATTAAAAGCGGACGAAGCCAGCTGGGACTGGGTTGTAGACACTAACCTTAAAGGCGTGTGGATGGTGGCTCAAGAAGCGGCTAAGCGCATGATTGCAGCCGGTGTCGGCGGTAGCATTGTCAACACGGCCTCTATTTTGGGACTCCGTGTCGCCTTTGCTCAGTCGGTCTACTCGGCGTCTAAAGCCGGTGTGATTCAGTTGAGCAAGGCACAGGCGCTGGAGTGGGGCCGCAAAGGTATTCGTGTCAATGCATTGTGTCCTGGATACTTTCTAACCGAAATGACTGAGATGTTGTTTGATTCCCCCGAGAGTGCCAAATTTCTCAACTCATCGCCACTGGGACGCGCCGGCAGCATGGACGAGATCAGTGCGCCATTTTTGCTCTTGGCCAGTGATGCGGGCAGCTATTTGACTGGTGTTGCAATGCCGGTCGATGGCGGGCAATGTATCGGCAGTATGTAAGATCGCTAATTTAACTGTACAGATGGAAATGCTATGAGCTTGCAAGATAATCGCCGTGAATATGATTATGGAAAATTAACCCGGGAGTCTTTGTCGGCTAGCCCCTTCGATCAGTTTACACTGTGGATGGAGCAGGCGATTGAGGCGGATATTCAGGATCCTACGGCGATGAGCGTAGCCACTGTGTCTGCCGAGGGTAAACCTTGGCAGCGCATGGTGCTGTTAAAAGACTTTGATCAGCGCGGTTTTGTGTTTTATACCAATCTTGGCAGCCGCAAGGCTAAAGAGATTGCCGTTAATGCACAGGTGAGTCTGCATTTTCCTTGGTTGCAGTTAGACCGTCAGGTGATTGTTGGCGGTCGTGCTGAGCGTTTGTCCACTGTGGATGTGTTGAAGTATTTTCTCAGCCGTCCCAAGGGAAGCCAGCTGGCCGCTTGGGCCTCTAAGCAGAGCAGTCGAATTAATTCCCGTCAGGCATTGGAAACTCAGTTTGCTCAGATTAAAGAAAAGTTTGCCGAGGGGGAGATTCCCTTGCCAGATTTTTGGGGAGGCTTTCGGGTGGTGCCTGAGGAGATTGAGTTTTGGCAGGGTGGTGAAATGCGTCTGCATGATCGCTTTAGTTATTCTCGCTCTGAAGACGACAGTAGCAGTTGGGATATAGCTCGGCTGTCGCCTTGATTGATTGCTAACCGCCGCTAATACCGTATTGCTGTAACCACTAAACACCGATCTCCAGCCGGTGTTTTTACGTTTATTTCATCGTCGATCGACTTGCCCACCAGTGCCCGAGCTATGGGAGAGTCGATGCTGATCCAGTTGAGTGCTGAATCTATTTCGTCTGAGCCGACTAATCTATAGATA
>CAJQJT010000261.1 GCA_905478725.1 uncultured Pseudomonadales bacterium | reverse complement strand
AGCCTTTTGTATGTAGCGCCATGCTGTGTTTAGATAGGTCTTAATAACACCTGATCATAGACGGTCTCAATAGAATTGGAGTCAACTCCGTGACTGGAGCCTTTTTACAATATTGGAAGCCACTGCTGGCGGTAAACATGCTCTTCGCCTGGTTTGTGATTGGCTTCGACCAGCACCACCTGCATGGTGAGAACGCGCTGCTAGAAAATATTCAGGGGCTCTTTCTTGCCGTTTCGGCCATAGTCTACTTCCGTCTTGCAAGATATCGCTCTGGCGATACTGCTTTGGCATACTTAGGTGCTAGTCTGTTATGCCTTAGCTTCTTCACCCGTGAGATTGATCTCGAGTTATTGCCAGTACTAGAGCGTGCCGGCTTGCTGTTACATGGAACCGGAAGGACGATCTTGCTACTAGCTCTATGGTCCTTCTATGCAGGTATGGTTGTTAAGCATGGTGGTTTTAAATCTCATATACAGCGCCTTCGGGGCGGTAAATACTTGCACAATTTCACAGTCTGTTTTCTGCTCTTAGTCGTTGGCGCGGTTTTTGATAGAGGACCATTCCTGCTCGACTACTCGCGGCTATTTGAAGAATTGGCAGAGACTAATGCCTACTTGATACTGGCACTCCCCAGTTTTTACGAGCTTTATTGCAAGTACACCGAGAATTGGCGATTGACCGATCCTATGAATGCAAAAGAAGCGGAAACGCCGCAGCGCTAATTACAGCTGCGCAGCTATTTTTTATTTTTGCGGATAGGCAATAATCGGGTAAGCTCCATTGCTTCAAGTGCCCTTAATTTTGAACGAGCATGCAAATGGATTACTTACTATATCTCGCCCTGGGTGCTGTTGCCGGTCTTATCAGCGGCCTCTTCGGTCTCGGCGGCGGTGTTGTGATTGTCCCTCTTCTGATTCTGTCTTTTGACTTGCAGGGCATGGCGCCTGAAATCTCAACCCATATTGCCATTGGCACCTCCCTTGCCACGATTTTGGTCACCTCCCTCTCTTCAATCTATACCCACCATCAGAGGCGTTCAATTCGCTGGGATCTAGTCAAACATATCACTCCGGGTATTTTACTTGGGGCACTACTGGGTGGGCTGCTGGCTCTGTCGCTCAATGGCACATTGCTGCAGCTGCTGTTCGGTGGTTTCTTGATGTTAGTTGCATTGCAAATGCTTATTTATAGGCCTCTCAGCGGCGAAGGATCTTCCCCCAAGCCCTTGTCGTTAGGTATTGCTGGCACTCTTATTGGCAGTTTGTCGACACTCTTCGGTATAGGCGGTGGCTCCTTAACGACTCCGTTTCTTGCCTTTTGTGGGATTAAGATTCACCAAGCGGTGGGTTCCGCTGCCGCTTGTGGATTTCCTATCGCGCTTGCTGCTACGGTGGTTTATGCCAGCACGGCAATTCCTCCAGCGTATTTGCCGGGCGATACCCTCGGCTATATATTTGTGCCCGCGTGGCTGGGTATAGTTGTGACTGGTACACCCTGTGCGAGACTAGGAGCGCTGCTTGCACATCGAACTGATGCAGCTTTACTGCAGAAGCTATTTGGTATCCTGCTGTTGCTCTTGGGCGGTCGCTTTGTGTGGCTTAACCTTCCCCATTAACCTTCCCTATAAATATGACGGGCGATTACTGTGTCTGATACTCAAAGCAAAATTTTAGATATCCTCAAGGATGGTGAATTCCATTCCGGTGAGACCTTAGGTGAGAAAGTCGGCTGCAGCCGCACGGCTGTATGGAAGCATCTGCAAACACTCGAAGCCATGGGTTTGCTAATTGAAACCACTAAGGGCACAGGTTACCGAATTGTTGGCGGCGTTGATTTACTCGATGGGCAGGCAATAACCGGGGCGCTTGCAGTTGCAGCCAAACCTCACCTTTCCAAGATCAATATTTTTCAAACTATAGATTCCACCAATACCTATGCCCGTCAGTTGGCTGAAAAAAACTCGGTTTCAGGGTTAGTGATCCTTGCTGAACAGCAAACAGGTGGCCGTGGACGTCGAGGTAAAAGCTGGGTCAGTCCATTTGCTGCCAACATCTACCTATCCATAGTCTGGGATTTCGAGCAGGGTGCTGAAGCGCTTGAAGGGCTCAGTCTAGCAGTTGGCGTAGCGGTTAGGAGGGCTTTGATCGCCCATGGTGTTCAAGGAGTGAAGTTGAAGTGGCCAAATGATATATATGTTGAACAAAAGAAGTTGGGTGGCATTTTGTTGGAAATGATTGGTGATCCCGCGGGGCATTGCAGTGTTGTTATAGGTGTTGGTCTCAATGTGTCGATGCCGGTCTCGCAGGCAAGCGCAATCGATCAGGATTGGACCGATGTCGCTACCGAGTTGCAGGATAAGCTGCCAGCAAGAAACAAGCTTGCCGCAGAACTGATATCAGAAATCCTTCCCTTGCTGAGTACCTTTCAGGAGCAAGGGTTTGCTGCCTACCGTGATGAATGGCAGGCAGCAGATGCGTTCTATGGTCAACCTGCAGTAATAAGTACGCCTAAGCAATCCACAGCAGGCATAGTTAAAGGGGTTGGTATCAATGGTGCACTGCGGCTCGAGTTAGATAGCGGTAACATTGAAAGCTTTATCGGCGGAGAGTTAAGTCTAAGGTTAGCCAAATGATCTTACAAATCGACGCAGGCAATACACGAATAAAATGGCGCGTACTCAATGGCTCGCAGATTGTGTTGCAAGGCAATCAGCTAACTGCGTCTGTCTTAGGTGGTGAGCCTTTGCAGCTGTTGGGTGTTACTAAGCTGACCCTGGCGCAACTCTCCACGGTTGCAGGTGATGCAGTGGTTACAAATCTATCAAAGCAGTTGCACGATCAGTTTGGCATTGCTCTGCAAGTCGCCGAGGTCAGTGCCCAGGTAGGTCCTGTTAGCTGTGGTTATTCAGTACCGGAAAAACTTGGTGTTGATCGCTGGATGGCTGTATTGGCAGTGTTCGAAAAGACTGGGCGAGCCTCAGTTGTGGTAGATGCTGGCAGTGCCGTGACCATTGATCTGATCACTGGCGATGGCGTCCATCAGGGGGGCTATATAGTCCCGGGTGTTAGACTTCTGCAAGAGTCGCTATGGAAAGGTACCAGCCAAGTTAAGGTCGATCAGCTTGCTGATGGCAATACGCATGATCCTGGAACTTCAACTGATCAAGCGGTTACTCGAGGCTGTGTTCTGATGTTGGTAGCGCTAATTGAGCGGTTGGCCAAAGAGCATAGTGCCTGCCTAGTCATTACTGGCGGTGATGGTCTACTGCTGAAGGCGCAGATGGAGACTCAAGCCGACTACTTTGCCGATTTGGTCCTCGATGGCCTGTCTGTAGAGGGTGTCAGTTTTACCGCTGGTACAGAGGCATGAAGCCGCTGATTAGGCGCGCCAGCTGACTCTGATCATGGCTCACTGTAACTGTACGTAGAAGATTGTGGCCTGA
>CAJQJT010000260.1 GCA_905478725.1 uncultured Pseudomonadales bacterium | reverse complement strand
CTTCACTGTTGCTGCGAAGGGTGGCGCAGCGTCCCTCCCAGATGGACCAGGCTTTAGCTGCGGCCATGCGTTCAAAGTCATTGTTGCCAGTGAGGCGACGATAAAAGGCTGCAACCATATCACCGCGTTCGCTCTCTGGTATCACCTGAGTGTATTGCTGCCAGTATTCGGGGAAGATTCGCCCGGCACCATCCTGATAAAACCAGTTAATATCTTCATCGCGACACAAAAAGATACCGCGCAGAATCAATCCCATGATCAGGTGCGGGTATTGCTGTGCATAGAGCAGCCCGAGGGTGGAACCCCAGGAACCGCCGAAGACGACCCAGCGCTCAACATCCAGTTCTGCACGAATGGTTTCGATGTCCTCGATCAGTGCTGCAGTGTTGTTGTCATCGAGCAATGCGTGAGGCGTAGACCGGCCAGCACCTCGCTGATCAAATAAAATAATGCGATATTTTTCCGGATCAAAAAAACAGCGGTCGGTTACTGAAGTGCCGCCGCCGGGGCCGCCATGGACAAATAACACAGGTATGCCATCAGGGTTGCCCGATTCTTCGACATAGAGTTGATGAGGTGGAGTGACTGCTATAAATTGCGTTTTATAAGGCCTAATATCCGGAAAGCGTTTGATCATTGAACTAGTATCACCTCGTCAGGAGTTTCATTTAACCTGATGCTTAGCATAGTCGATTATTAGTAGGATAAATATCTGCTTGCGCATATACGGCCGACCAAAAGAATGCCTTGAGGACATAAAAATGACTGACAATATTCGCTGTACCTGGTGCGGTGATGATCCGCTCTATCAGCAGTATCATGACCGCGAGTGGGGGGTACCCTGCCGCGACGATCAGAGGCTGTTTGAGTTTGTGGTACTCGAAGGGGCTCAGGCTGGGCTCTCCTGGATAACGGTTTTACGCAAGCGTGAAAATTATCGCAAGGCATTTGCCAATTTTGATGTGCACAAAGTAGCAGCGTTGGATGAGTCTGATGTTGAACAACTGCTGCAAGATCCGGGTATTGTTCGCAATCGACTCAAGGTCGCCAGCACTATCTCTAATGCACGTCACTTTATCGATCTGCAGCAAGAGTATGGGAGCTTTAGCAATTACATCTGGGGCTTTGTCGACGACAAGCCAATTGTTAATCACTGGTCGTCTTTATCAGAGATTCCGGCATCCACTGAGCTGTCTGACAGGATTAGCAAAGAGATGAAAAAGCGCGGATTTAAGTTTTTTGGCACAACCATCTGTTATGCCTTTCTCCAGGCGGTGGGGGTGGTGAATGACCACACTAGGGATTGTTTCCGCTACGGCCAGGCCTGAAACGAGTCAGCAAGCCTAGCCAACAATTACCATATCGCGGCCCATATGCTTGGCCTGATAGAGCCCGTTTTCTGCGGTGGATATGAGGTCGTCGATACCAGTACATTTATCGATTGAGGCTACACCCACGCTGAGGGAAATTCGCAGCTGGTCGCCTTGAGCGTCCATAGCCAGCTTCCCTGCTTGAGCCCGCAGCCGCTCGGCGATATTCACCGCTGCTTCGGAGTTGGCGGTGGGCAGCAACACCATAAATTCATTGCCTCCCCAGCGCGCTACCACATCTTCCCCTCGCAGTGGTTCGCTGAGCAGTGCGCCAATAGCGTGGAGCACTTCATCGCCGACATCGTGGCCATAGCGATCATTGATAAATTTAAAGTTGTCGAGATCCGCAAGCAGTATCGAGAAAGGCTGATTCACTAGGCGGTACTGTTGATATTTTTTCTCCAACCGCTGTTCCATATCGTGGCGATTGGGTAGCTTGGTGAGCTGATCCTGATGGGCAATTTGGTCGACCCGACGAGACAGATCCTTGTAGCGATTGAGGCTGCGAGAATGTGAATTGTCCATGGCGATGGCAAAAACCGACAGCACCGCAAAAGAGGACAGAAAGCGCACTAGGGTGACGTCGCTGTATGCGGGCATCAGGATAAATATTGATGGCCCATAAAAAAGCCAGGCGGACCCGGCGAGCACTGAACCTAGTAGAAAAACACTGTGGCGGTAACCGAAGCAGCCAACCAATACTGGAATGATGGTCAGGCACCAGAGTAATGAGGAGCCGTCTGATGCTCCCGAGAGCAGGTAGAAATAGCCGCCGATCAACACCAAGGCGAGAACTAGGCGTGCGGTGCGGGGACGATCAAATATGGAGTGAATACCGAGACCGACCAACAGCAGTGCTGCCATGGCCAGATAAAATGTGGCTAGGTCCATGTCTCCTTGGTAATAGGAGTAGAAGGCAAAGAGTACAGAGATAATTTCCTGACTGACCAGGGAGAAGGAGAGAAATCCCCTGGGTATAGAATCTGTGCTGTCGAGTTCCGTCATAAGCTTCCCACCATCCATTGGTAGTAAATGTAGCACTAAAATCTGGCACTGAACTATTTAAAAGTAAATAGGCGGGCCATCTTAGTTCAGACTAGAGGCCCGCCATTTTCAAGCAGATTACTTACATTACTCAGATTGCTCAGATTACATAGCGCTTGTTGCTTGTGGCTCTTTACTGACTACTTAGGTCCACGCTTGCGTTCATTCTCAGTCAATCGCTTCTTGCGCAGACGAATGCTGATTGGAGTGACTTCAACTAACTCGTCATCTTCAATAAACTCAAGTGCCTGCTCTAGCGTATGCTTGATCGGTGGCACTAGGGTCAGTGCTTCGTCTGTTCCCGAGGCGCGAACGTTAGTCAGCTGCTTGCCTTTAATCGGGTTGACGACCAAATCATTGCCGCGAGAGTGAATGCCAACTATCTGGCCTTCGTAAACATCAATCGCATGGCCTAAGAATAGACGACCGCGAGCCTGAATGTTAAACAGGGCATAGGCAGCAGTTTTACCCTTGACCATACTGATCAACGCGCCGTTCTTGCGTGAGTGGGCTTCGCCCTCTTTCGCTAGGCCGTAGTGATCAAAGATGCTGGTCATAATGCCAGAGCCTGAGGTCAGGGTCAGGAAGGCGCCACGGAAGCCAATCAGTCCGCGAGACGGCATGGAAAACTCCAGTCGCACACGGCCTTTTCCGTCAGGTTCCATGTTGGTCAGCTCGGCTTTACGCATGCCGAGTTCTTCCATTACTGAACCCTGGTGCTGTTCTTCAACGTCGATTACAACCTGTTCGAACGGCTCGTGAATTTTGCCATCGACAATTTTCTGTACCACTTCCGGACGTGAAACGCCCATCTCGAAGCCTTCGCGACGCATGGTTTCAATCAGTACCGAGAGGTGCAGCTCACCGCGACCCGAGACAATAAATTTGTCTGGCGTGTCGCCGGGCTTTACGCGCAGTGCCACGTTGTGAATCAGTTCTTGGGCGAGACGATCTTTAATATTTCTTGTGGTGACGTATTTGCCTTCGAGTCCCGCGAACGGTGAATCGTTAACAATAAAGGTCATGCTTACAGTGGGCTCATCAACGCTCAATGGTGGCAAGGCTTCAACATTCTCTGGATCGCAGAGAGTGTCGGAGATGCTCAGGCCATCAATACCGTTGATGCAGACGATGTCGCCAGCGCCGGCCAATTCGGTCTCGATCTGCTCGAGTCCGAGATAACCTTTAACATTGAGGACCTTACCTTTGCGCTCTTTGCCGTCAGCTGACTTAACAATAACTTGCTGCCCTGGCTTGAGCTTGCCGCGGGTAATACGACCAACACCGATAACGCCCACATAGCTGTCATAGGCCAGTGCGGAAATCTGCATCTGGAATGGGCCGTCAACGTCTACCTTAGGTGCAGGTACGTCCTTGACGATCATTTCGTAGAGCGGGGTCATGTCTTCTGCCATGTCGTCCACATCGAGACCGGCAATACCGTTCAATGCCGAAGCGTAGATAACGGGGAAGTCGAGCTGCTCATCGGTGGCGCCGAGGTTGTCAAAGAGGTCAAAGACCTGATCCATAACCCAGTCTGGACGAGCGCCGGGACGGTCAACCTTGTTGATAACAACGATTGGGCGCAAACCCTGCTCGAATGCTTTGGAGGTTACAAAGCGTGTCTGTGGCATTGGACCGTCTACAGCATCAACCAGGAGTAACACTGAGTCGACCATAGACAGAACGCGCTCTACTTCACCACCGAAGTCGGCGTGACCTGGGGTGTCTACGATATTGATGCGGTAGTTATTCCAGTTGATCGCGGTGTTCTTCGCCAGAATTGTAATTCCGCGCTCTTTTTCCTGATCGTTGGAGTCCATAAGACGCTCTGATCCCACATCTTTACGATCGAGAGTGCCAGATTGGCTGAGAAGTTTGTCGACCAGAGTTGTTTTACCGTGGTCAACGTGGGCAATGATTGCAATGTTCCGCAGGTTTTCGATGGACATGAGAGATACCAGTAGGCGCAAAAAGGCGCGATTATAGGCTAATTGACAGAAACTGCTACGGATCTTTTCACTAGGCGGGAGATTCTTCACTACTGACGGTGTCGCGTTCGATCAACATTCTGGTTATTGCGGTTGCTGGTGAGGGCGGTGCGATCAGGTTTCCCTGTAATAACTGACAGCCGGTGTCGAGCAGAAGGTGATGTATCTCGGCCTCTTCAACGCAGGGTGCGATACATTTTAAGCCCACGGATTTGGTTAGCTCCACCAGTCCTTTGACTAAATTCCAAGAACTTTCCATGTAGGGGCATTCAGCCATTAGTTTGTGGGAGATGCGAATGGTATCCACATCAAATTCCCGCAACTTCTGAATCGGCAGAGTCTGATAGCCAACATTGTCGACCACAAAGCGAATGCCCAGAGCTCTGAGGGCGTTTAATTGCAGGGTTAGAGGGTTATGTATTTTCGGCAGCGTTTCGGTGTGAACCGTAAACACCAGAGTATTTGCCTCAATGGAGTATTTATTCAGCAGTGCTTCAATGCTCAGCGTAAACGATGGGTGCTCCAATTCACGCAGGCTGAGGGTAAAGTAAATCTGCTGGTCCTCGCGCCATAAATCCTGATTGCGCCACAGATCGACCTGATTAAAGATCTGGTCGAGCAATGTTAAAGAAATATCTACGATCATCGAGCCTGACTCAAGTAGCGAGATAATTTCGTTGGCTGCGATCAATTCATTATCGGGGTTTTTCCAGCGCAAAAATATTTGCAGGCTGCTAATTAGATTGGTCTTGGCATTCAGAATAGGTTGGTAATAGGGCAGAAATGATTGGTTATTGGTTTTGTCGCGCAGCTGTTCCAGCAGGATAGCCTGAGTTTGCATCTCAGAGGGTAGTTTCTGGTTGTGGAAGTAGTAGTTGGACTTGCCCTCCCGCTTGATGGTGTAAAGGGCCTTGTCCGCTTGCTGCAGAATTGCCTCGCTATCAGAGCTGCCATCGTTAAATAGCACAATGCCTATGCTGCAGCTAATGCGGAATTTTTCGTCTTTGATCACTAAAGGCTCGCGCGCAGCATCAATGATTTTTTCTGCAACCTGAGCAATCTGCAGGCGCGAGGGTTCTTCTTCAGTGCCGAGGTTTTCCAACAGTACGACAAATTCGTCACCGCCGAGGCGGGCTACGGCCTCTTCGGAGCGAATCACTTTGCGCAGCCGCTGGGCAAATAGCGCCAGTGCCAGATCGCCATAGTGATGGCCGCGAGTATCGTTAATCTCTTTAAAATGATCTAGATCTATAAAGAGTAGCGAGCAATAATTTTGACTGCGCTGGGCAAGGGCGACCACGCGATTGAGTTCTTCCATTAAACGATGGCGATTGGGCAGACCTGTTAGGGGGTCAAAATAGGCCTGCTGTTTGATGCGCGTCTCGAGATTAACTCGATCCGTGACATCCTCAACAAAGGATGCCGCGCCCACCACATTCATGGCTTCATCAAACAACGGCGTATCGTTCCACTCGCAGATGATCATGGTGCCGTCCCGGGTGACATTTTCCGCGGTGCCGGTAAAGTCTTTACCGAAAAGGAAAAGATCGTTTTCCACCTGCTGGAGTAAAAAGCTCTTCTTTTTGTCGAATAAAAAGTCTGTGGTGCGGCCCAGCACTTCTTCCTTGGAATACCCAAATATGGTCGTCGCCGCAGGATTCCAGCCAATAATTTCCCGCTCTTGATTCCACTCAATAAACCCAAGGGGCGTCTGTTCGATCAGGCTGGTGATCTTTTGGCTGGTGGCCACCACCACATCCGAGTGTTCATTGGCCTTGATCATATTGCCTGTGGCCCAGCTAAAGGCGCGGCGCTGACTCAGTTGGTTGCGATTAAAAATAAAATAGGTCAGTGCAACTAAGATTAAAAATCCCGGGCTTATCTGGGGCTGATAGCTCAACAGCGTAATAAACAGTGGTACAAAAAACAGGCTCAGGAAGAGGTGGCGATAGATCGGCAGCAATGCATGGGTCAGTGGCCAAGCATAGCTCAGGGCAATCAGCGTGATAGCGGCGAAGACCGAGTTTTCTATATAGTCAGGTGTGATAAAAATCACCGTTGCGGCACCGTAAAGGGCAGCAAAAATAAGCGATGAGGTGGTGACTAGAGCTCGGATCTGACCGTTGCTTGGCCTGGTATCGCGACTGATGCGTACCGACCATAGCCAGACTGTAAGGCATGCTAGGGCGGCTAAAGTTAGCCAGGCCCAGTTTAAGATTGTTGGGTTTTGATTACTTGCCAAGGCAAGTAGAAAGATGGCGCCAACGATCGCAATGACCAGGCCTGACCTGATGTTTTTTGAAACGTGCCTTTCCAGCTCGACCTGGATCGAGCTGTTGAGTGAGCGGGGAGTGGAGTGCGCTGCTTCCTTGAATTCCCCGAGCAAATTTTCAGTGCTCATCATCGGCTGCATCCTGCGGCTGATTTCGGTTGGACAAAACTCAGGCTAAGCTCTAAATATAGTCGCTTCTCAGTGATAATGGCGACTAATCAACCCAAATAATGAGAAATACGACACACATAGCTTTGTTTTAATTACTTATTTCTTGTTCTGGCTGTGTCGGAGACAAACGTTCGGGGCTAAAGACTGCGATCTTCTCAAAGCCGTTTTTTTGCATCGCGTCGGCATGAAGACGGCTCATAATGCCTTTTTCGCAATACAGCAGATAGGATTGCTGCTTATCCAAACCCTCCAGTTGTTTTGCAATCTGGAAGAATGGCAAGCAGATGACTCTACTTGATGGCCAGGCCAGTGGTCGCTGCTCGATTTCATCTGGGTGACGTATGTCAAGGATGATGTCATGGGCGCTTGGCTGTGAAACTGTCTTGATGCTCGCCATTATCTGAGCTCCTGAATTGTTATCTCTGCAGGGTAGACTAGAAAGAGTACCGAAAAAAAGCCTAAAAGCATTATACTGCTGCCGCTCGGCAATCAGGGTTAACAAATTACCTTGTTTTTAGCACCTAATTGGTGCGTTGCGGCTTTTCTCCGCACCATAATAGTGCTATTTGCTCGAGTAATGTTACTCTTTGTCTGTTTAATATGGACCTTTAAGTGAGGTCTGGCAACGGCTGGGAAGGACATGGCGCGATCGGTTTTGGGGGATGCCTATTGGCACGACTATTGCAGTTTCCTAACCTGTAAAAGTCTATTGAGAATTGCTCAGGCAGTTTTGTAAAGTTTCTCTATAGGGCTTCGAATTAGAAAGCACAACTAAAAATGCACATTCCATATTGGAGGAATACATGTCTGACAAGACTTTGAATCTTATTAAAGAAAGTGGCGCTCGCTGGGTTGATATGCGCTTTACTGATACTAAAGGTAAAGAGCAGCACGTTTCTATACCTACTGGTGAAGTCGGCGACGACTTTTTCGTTGAAGGCAAAATGTTTGACGGATCATCTATCGCTGGCTGGAAGGGTATCAATGAATCAGACATGATTTTGATGCCAGACGACAGCACGGCTGTCCTCGATCCCTTCACCGATGAGCCTACTGTAATCATTCGCTGTGGCATCGTTGAGCCTTCAACTATGCAAGGCTACGAGCGCGATCCACGCTCCATCGCCCAGCGCGCTGAGCAATACCTGAACTCTACCGGCCTTGGCGATACCGCATTCTTCGGTCCAGAGCCTGAGTTCTTCGTTTTTGACGACATCAAATGGGGTGTCGACATGAGCGGCGCTTTCTACAAAATCAATTCTGACGAAGCAGCTTGGTCTTCAGGCAGTGATTTCCCTGATGGCAACATGGGCCACCGCCCTGGTGTTAAAGGCGGTTACTTCCCAGTACCACCAGTCGATAGCCTGCACGATCTGCGTGCTGCCATGTGTAATGCCATGGAGCAGATGGGTCTAGATATCGAAGTACATCACCATGAAGTAGGCACTGCTGGTCAGTGTGAGATTGGTGTTCGCTTTGATACATTGGTTGCTAAGGCTGACCAGGTTCAGATTCTTAAGTACTGTGTACACAACGTTGCTCACGCCTATGGCAAGACTGCGACCTTTATGCCTAAGCCAATTGTTGGTGACAACGGTTCTGGTATGCACGTCCACATGTCTTTCGCTAAAGACGGCGTCAACCAGTTCGCTGGCGATGCTTATGCTGGCCTGAGCGAAATGGCTCTGCACTACATTGGCGGCATCATTAAGCACGCCAAGTCGTTGAATGCTTTTGCTAACGCATCGACTAACTCCTACAAGCGTTTGATCCCAGGTTTTGAAGCACCGGTAATGCTGGCTTACTCAGCCCGTAACCGTTCTGCTGCGATCCGTATTCCCTATGTTGCTAGCCCACGTGGCAAGCGTGTAGAGGTACGCTTTGGTGATCCAACTGCCAACCCATACCTGATGTTTGCTTCAATGCTGATGGCTGGTCTGGACGGAATCAAGCACAAGATGCACCCTGGCGACGCAGCGGACAAAGATCTTTATGATCTGCCTGCTGAAGAAGCCGCCGCTATCCCACAGGTTGCTGGCAGCCTGCGCGAAGCGCTGGACGAGCTCAATGCTGACCGTGAATATCTGACCGCTGGTGGCGTATTCACCGACGAGATGATCGACGCTTATATTGATCTGAAGATGGAAGAAGTTTACCGCGTTGAGCACACCACTCACCCGGTTGAGTTTGATATGTACTACAGCGTGTAATTCGCTTAATACATTTCGGCTTTTAGTGACAGCTGGAAATAGCAAGACCTGAAAAGCCCGCCATTGTCTCAATGGCGGGCTTTTTCTTTATTCAAAATAGGTCTAGTCTTTAAGGAACGTGAATAAGGTCTCTGTGATCGTCGCGTTTACTAACAGACTTGCAGGCCAGATCAATGAAAACATTACCCGATTCTCTCGTCGCTATTGTCGTCAGTCTGATCCTGACTTCGTCAGCAGCTGCGACAATCTATAAGGTCGTCGATGATAAGGGCAATATTACTTACACAGATGCGCCTGCTGCTGAAGTTGCTGCCGATGAGGTGCTGTTACCGGCAATCAATCCGATCCCTAGCTCCACTCCAGCTCCAGCTGCCGAAAGGCCGCTAGTACCTGTGGATGAGGAGCAAGTTGTGGCCTTCCCCGGTTACTCATTTGCCGCCCTAGTGTCGCCCTCGGATGACTCACTAGTGCACTTTGATCAGCCTAATGTGTTGGCCCAGCTGGCTCTAATACCAGAGCTTAACGCTGATCATCTGGTGCAGTTTTACGTTGATGGTTCCGCCGCTGGCAACCCTGTTGCCAAAACGTCGTTATCGATTAGCGGATTGGAGCGAGGATCCCACCGCATTTCCGCTCGCGTACTCTCTTCCCAGGGTGCTGTATTGGTGATTACTCCGTCTGTGACGGTGCATGTCCAGCGTCATTACAAGCGCAATTAGGCCCCTCCGGAATCGTGCTGCACCATAATGGTGCGCTAATGGACTGACTGCATTATACTGACCCTGCCCTTTGCCCCTGACCCCCTGTATTGGTCGCTTTCAAATAGGGATCCCTGTTGGCTTTTGGCTTGCTTATTGCAGGACATTCTATGGAGGCCAAATAGTCTCCGCAGCATTCAGAGATACCTGCTGCGAAAACCCCATGCTGACTCTTACTGGATTCGACTAGGAACTTATGACCTCAGATCAACTACATAGATTGCTGCTGGATAATCTCAATACTGCAGTGTTGCTGATTGATCAGAGCCTATTGATCGACTATATCAATCCCGCCGCCGAAGCCCTGCTTCAAGCCGGGAGTGCGCGTCTGCGTGGTTCAGCGGTAAGCGATCTGTTTGATGATGATGAAACCGCGCGCCAGACATTGCGTGAGGCGCTTGAGTTTGGGCGAGCGCTGACTCTGCGCCATGAGTTTCTTCGTGGCCTGGGGGTCGAGTCTTCCCAGGTGGATTACACGGTTACCCCCATAAGCATTGGCCCAGATCGGTGGGTGTTAATGGAAATGCAGCCGGTGGATCGTATTTTGCGCATTAACCGCGAGGAAGCATTACTCTCTGTTCACGACACATCAAGAAGCCTTATTCGCGGTTTGGCTCATGAGATTAAAAATCCTCTCGGCGGTATTCGCGGTGCGGCGCAGTTGTTGGCTCAGGAAATTTCCGGCACCGAGATCAACAGCGAGACCTCTGAGCTCTGTCAGATAATTACCACCGAAACCGATCGCCTTAGAAATCTCGTTGATCGACTGTTGGGCCCCAGTCAGCTGCCGAAGTTTGCCCCGATCAATATCCATGAAGTGACCGAGCATGTGGCCACATTGATCGAGGTTGAGGTGCAGGGCGCCCTGATCGTTCAGCGGGATTATGACCCCAGTATTCCCGATCTCTCAGGCGATCGTGAACAGCTGATTCAGTCAGTCTTAAACGTTGCGCGCAATGCCATGCAGGCAATGCTCGAGTCGGATCTGCCGCAGCGGCGACTAACATTAAAAACAAGAATTCAACGTAACTTCACCGTTGCGGGTCACCATCACAAAGCGCTATGTAGGCTCGATATTATGGATACCGGGCCGGGTATTTCTGAGGATATCAAAGAGCGAGTATTCTTCCCTATGGTCAGTGGCCGCAGTGAGGGCACCGGGTTGGGTTTATCCATCGCCCAATCTGCAATCAATGTTCATCAGGGCGTTATTGAATGTGACTCAGAGCCGGGCAGTACTCGATTCTCCATTTATCTACCGATAAAGGCATAGCATGAACAGCACATCAGAAATTTGGATAGCCGAAGACGACCGCTCGCTGCGCTGGGTAATGGAGAAGGCAATTTCTCGCGAAGGCATCGAAGTGCGAAGCTTTGAAAATGGCGACGACCTGTTAGTAGCTCTCCAGTCATCCCTGCCCGAGATTATTATCTCCGATATTCGTATGCCCGGCATCGACGGCCTTGAGCTGCTTAAGCAGATTCACTCCACACAACCTGGTATCCCGGTGATCATCACCACCGCCCACTCGGATCTCGACAGTGCTGTGGCCGCCTATCAGGGTGGTGCTTTTGAATACCTGCCAAAGCCTTTTGATCTGGACGAGCTGGTAGATGTAGCCCGCCGTGGCGTTACCTTTGCTCGCGAACAAAAACCTCAAGACGTTCCCCGCGAATCCATTCCGACCCAGGAAATTATTGGTGAAGCACCGGCCATGCAGGAAGTCTTTCGCGCTATTGGCCGCCTCTCAAATTCCAATATCACCGTGTTGATTAATGGTGAGTCGGGAACCGGTAAGGAGCTAGTAGCCCATGCGCTGCACAAACACAGCCCGCGCCGCAATTCTAAATTTATCGCCTTGAATATGGCCGCCATTCCCCATGACCTGATTGAATCGGAGCTGTTTGGCCACGAAAAAGGTGCCTTTACCGGTGCTGCTCAGCGCCGTGAAGGTCGCTTTGAGCAGGCCAATGGCGGTACCCTATTCCTCGACGAAATTGGCGATATGCCACCTGAGGCGCAGACCCGCCTGTTACGAGTTTTAGCCGATGGTGAGTTCTACAGGGTCGGCGGCCACATTTCGGTGAAAGTGGATGTGCGGATCATTGCCGCAACTCACCAAAACCTAGAAGAGTTGGTAGAGAGCAACCGCTTTCGCGAAGATCTTTATCACCGTATTAATGTTATTCGTGTTCATCTGCCGAAACTCTCGGATCGACGCGAAGATATCCCTCAGCTGATGACACACTTTTTTCATCGCGCCGCCAAAGAGCTTGAGATGGAGCCTAAAGTGCTGTCCCAAGAAGCGGAAGATTTTTTCTGCGCAATGGAATGGCCGGGCAATGTTCGCCAGCTAGAGAATATTTGTCGCTGGCTCACCGTGATGGCCGCAGGTCGCGAAGTGCTGTTAACGGATTTGCCTCCAGAACTTAAGGTTGAAGAGGCTGGCAGTGAATTGCGTGTGCAGGGCGATTGGCAGCAGATGTTGCGTCGCTGGAGTGAGCGCGAGCTCAAGTCTGGGCGCAGGGATATCCTGTCTCAGGCTGTACCTGATTTTGAACGCACCATGATTGAAACCGCTTTGGCTCATACCAGTGGTCGTAAAAAGGATGCCGCTGAACTGCTGGGTTGGGGGCGCAATACATTGACCCGCAAGCTGCAAGAATATCAGATGGAGAATCAAGCTCTTTAAGGCTGGTTGAACAATATCGGCCTGATAATTGAAAAACCATCGGGCAATAAAAAACCCCGCTCTCAAACAAGGCGGGGTTTTTTATTTGGTCAGCGGTTATCTGCTGATCAGTGAGTGCTGCTCTCTGGTGCTGCTTCTGTTTCCGCTTCTTGCTTCGCTGCTGCCTGTTGAACTGCAGAGGCGAATAGCGCTTCGAAATTAATCGGTGGAATCATCAACGGAGGAAATGAGCCTTTGGTCAAAGTGCTGTCAATGGTCTCGCGAGCATAGGGCAGTAACATGCTTGGGCAAGTCACGTTGAGTACCTGTGCCAGCTGACCACCTTCCAAACCTTCGACTGTAAACAGGCCAGCCTGGTCTACTTCGATCAGATAAATTGTCTCTTCGTTATCTTTGACCGTCACGGTGATACGCAGAGCAACTTCATAAACGCCATCGGCAATCTTATTGGTCTTGGTACTCAGATCTTGATTTACCTTCGGAGTCCACTGCTTCTGAAAAGCAGCTGCGCCCTGGGGAGTCTCAAATGAGAGGTCTTTTACATAAATTCGCTGCACGGCAAACTTAGGGGCCGGTGCTTTTTCTTCGCTGGCTGCTTCTGGGGCAGTAGTCGTTTCGTCAGTCATGATTGAACCCTTAAATATAATAATTGTATGTTGATAGCCTCTTATATGGAGACTGTTTCACCGCTTTCAACCCCAGCCTGGAGTTTGGCATCAAAAGTGTCCTGACGTTCTAAATCGCGCAGCTCATCGAAGCCACCAATATGCTGATTGCCAAACCAAACCTGTGGCACTGTATTGCGTCCACTCTTGGCGATCAGTTTGCCCCGCAATTCGGGATTGTTGTCAACTGATATATCTTGGTAATCGATGCCTTTGGCTGTGAGTAACCGACGTGCGGCAGTGCAGAAAGGGCAGAAACGTGTGCCGTATAGTACAACTTGAGACATGAAAATTCCTTGGGTAGCGCCACTCAATAGTGGCGAGAGAGATCAGGCGGTCAATTATTTGCCTGATACAAGAGGCAAGCTTGCGCCCTGCCACTCGCTGATGCCGCCGCTTAGGCGTCGAGCATCATAGTTATCTTTCGTCAGCAGCTTGCCGGCGCCGCCGGAGTGCTGGCCAATCTTATCGACTATGACAATGGTTTTGCCACGGACTTTTTCCAGTTCGCCAATTCGGCTAGCGAGCTTGGTGTGCGGAATGTTACGCGAGCCGTGAATATGGCCACTCTCAAACTCTGCTGAGGTGCGCACATCGACAACCACCGCCTGATCGTTGTTCATCAAGCGCACCAACTCAGCTGTGCCCATTGTTTTACCGCTTTTGCTCTGCTCGGTGAATAAAAACACACCGATTAGTCCAAATAACAATGAAATAAGTAGCCACTGCTCACTGACAAATATAAAAATATTCACGTCGTATTTTCCATTGGTAGAATTATTGTGTAGGCAATCCAATATCATTCTTTGGAGCCTTGAGGGCTCTGTTCAAAAGCCTCTGCGGCGCGCAGTATACACAGGAATTTGACCTTGAGCTAACACTGCAGATTGGGGATTAAGTTGGCTCTTGAATGGGCTCTTAAATAGGCTCTTAAACAGGCTCTTAAACAGGCTCTTAAACCGGCTCTGAAGTCGAATCTTAATTAGAGACTCATAGGGTTACTGCCAGCGCTGCCAGACTGGCACGCAATCTTCTGGTAGCGGTGCAACATGTCCCAGTGAGGCCCAGGGTTGGTTGGGTTGGTGAAAGTCCGAGCCGCAGGAAGCCTCGAGCCCACTGTCGCGGCAAAGTCGCGCCATATCGCGAGTCAGTGACGGCACCTGAGCCCCGGAAATAACCTCCATCGCCTCGCCTCCCGCGGCCTTAAAAGCAGCGATCAGCTCGATTAATTTAGAGCGCGTTAATTTGTACTTAGTCGGGTGGGCTAGCACCGCAACCCCACCGGCACCGCGTATCCAGTCAATCACAGTCTTAGGGTCGGCCCATTGATCTTTTACGTCGCCGACCTTGCCTGCTCCGAGGTAACGTTTAAAGGCCTGCTGAATATTGCTTACTGCGCCAATCGACACCAGATGTTGGGCAAAATGTGGTCGTCCAACTTGGGGGCCGCTGGAGAATGACTTTGCACCTTCAAGGCAGTCGGCAAAACCGAGCTTTGCAAGCCTTTCGGCAATGATCTCCCCTCGGCCTTCCCGGGCCTTAGATTGCTTTGTTACCGCCTCGACGATTGAGTTGCTGTGGGTATCCACATTGAGGCCCACTATATGTACGCCGCGACGGTTCCATTGGCTCGATAATTCAATGCCAGGAATAATCCGCAGTCCTGTCTCCATATTGCCCAATGTCTGATAGGCCGCCAGAGTATCGTGATCAGTAATCGACAGCATATCGATCTCACGCTCGCGGGCTAGCGCAATCAGCGCAGCTGGATCTAGCGTGCCGTCAGATGCGGTAGTGTGGCAGTGGAAATCAATATTCATTTGTTAGCAGTACTCGAATTTTTGCGTATTGTAACAGGCTCGCTCCACGTATACTGAGTCTCATGATCGAGCCAATTACTGAATTTCAAATGCGCCAAGTTGAGGCGGCCACTGGGCGCTGTATTGATAAAGCCGCGCAGCTTTACGGTCGTCCTTTCGACGCCATAACAGTGGACTTTGACCTCAAGGGCAAGTGCGCTGGTATGTATCAGGTCAAGGGCCGCAATCGACGTATTCGCTACAACCCCTGGTTGTTTGCGAAATATTTTGACGATAGCCTCAGCGACACCGTCGCCCACGAAGTTGCCCACTATGTTATCGACTGCCTCTATGGTCTGCGCCGAGTCAAACCCCATGGCGTCGAGTGGAAGTCGGTAATGGTCGATCTCGGTGCCGAGCCCAAAGCTACCGGCAGTTATGACCTGACCGGTATTCCGGTTAGGCAATATGCTAAGTTTGCCTACAAATGTGGCTGCAGAACTCACCAGTTAACCAGCCTGCGGCACAAAAAAATTCTCCAGCGGCGAGCCCAGTATTGCTGCCAATACTGCCATGGCTTCCTGGTCGCCGATATTGCAGCCAGCGCATGAATGAGTGGTTTGTCTATCTTATTCGGGCCACCGACCAGTCGATTTATACCGGCATTACTACCGACGTTGAGCGGCGCTTTAACGAACATCTAAAGGGCCGCGCCGGGGCCAAATACTTTCGCGGCCGCAGTCCTGAAGAGGTGGTTTTCGTCGAAGGTGGCCACAACCGCAGCAGCGCCAGCATCCGCGAGGCACAAATCAAAAAACTTCCCCGCCAGAATAAGCTAGACCTGATTAAACCCTAATATATATTTCGATTAGCAATTGTATATACAGATAATTTTATCTCACTGGAAAATATTATTATGGTTATCCTCTGAGTATTTCCCTATATTGTTGATCATAAGTACGAAAAATAGTGCCGGCCCGATAATTACTATTGGTATATACCATTTTATTGTATAGACATATTTGGATGATATTTTATGAGCCAAGCTAGGGATTCATCTCCTCGGTATGCGCAGATTAAGCGCTATATTAAAGCGCAGCTTGAATCTGGCCTGTGGCGGATTGGCGAGCGCATTCCCTCAGAGACCCAGTTATCAGCGGATTTCTCAGTTAGCCGCATGACCGCGCGCCGGGCTGTGCAGGAGTTGGCCGAAGAGGGTCTACTTGAGCGTTCGGTGGGGGCTGGTACTTTTGTTACACAACCGCCGTCCCTAGCTTCAGTGGTGGAAGTACCTGACTTTAACCAGCAGTTTAATTACAGTAATCCAGAGTACAGTAACCGTATTCTCACTCTAGAAGCGATCGCCGCAGGACGGAACATTGCTGCTCTGCTGGGTTTGGCAGAGGCTGAGCCAATCCATCACTCGGTAGTGGTGCATTCCATTGCCTCTGCTCCGCTGCAGTGGGAGGAGTGTTTTGTCAGTCCAAGTTTGGTGCCCGCCTATTTGAAGCAAAAGTATCAAAAGGTCAGTCCTCAGGCCTACATGGATTGGGTTATTGCACCGAGTCGCGTTGAGCATCAGCTGCAGGCGGTGATTGCCGATGCCGAGGTGACCGGCGCCTTGGGTTTGGCGACACTCAGTCCCTGCATGAAGATAACCCGTCGCAGCTGGAGTCACGCCCGCGTGATCAGCGTCAGTCGCTGCATCGCCTCTGGCGATAACGGTCGTGTGGGCGCTGAGCTGTTGCTCTAATGTCGCCGAAAAATTAGATTACTGTGGTAAAAAGAAACTTAAAATTCATCAAAAGAGTCTAACGTGAAAAAAATCGCTGTGTTTGTTGATGTGCAAAATATTTATTACACGGTAAAAGAGCAGTTTGGCTGTTACTTTAACTATCGTGAACTCTGGCGTCAGCTCAGTGAGCAGGGTGACATTGTTCAGGCATACGCCTATGCCATCGAGCGCAATGACGCCGGGCAGAGGGGCTTTCAACAAGTACTTAGAGAAATAGGCTTCGAGGTGAAGCTCAAGCCCTTTATTCAGCGCAGTGATGGTTCGGCAAAGGGGGATTGGGATGTGGGCATTGCTATAGATATTATGGATTGCGCAGCCAGTGCCAATCCGCCGGATGAGATCGTTCTGCTGTCTGGAGATGGTGATTTTGATTTGCTGCTTGCTCGAGTGAGCCAGCGTTATGCGATTACTACCAGTGTTTACGGCGTCGCCGCACTCACGGCAGCATCACTGATTGATGCCGCCGATCACTTTCAACCGATTCATTATTTACTGATAGGTCTGGTGAGAAACATTACAACACAGGCAGACCTCGTGACCTTATAAAAGGAATGGGGTTTGATTACGCT
>CAJQJT010000259.1 GCA_905478725.1 uncultured Pseudomonadales bacterium | reverse complement strand
CCTCATATAACTAAAATAATTTTACTTACCTATATATGACTCAGAATAGACGCTTTACCCCACCTTCGATGCTAAAAAATCCTCATATACAGAGTATTTTAAACAGCCTAGGGCCACGAAAAATTCGCGCCAAGCGACTGGCTAAAAAATTAAACAGTGAAACGTTAACACTTACCGCAAAGGATGGGACACGTTTACTGGCTGAATTTGACCTTAGCAAGACACCGAACAATAGCCTGATTATCTTGCTCCATGGCTGGGAGGGTTCCAGTCAATCGGCCTACCAGGTTACCACCGCAAATTATCTGTTAAAGCAGGGCTTTGATGTACTGCGACTGAACCTGAGGGACCACGGAGACAGTCACCATCTCAATTTTGAGTTATTTAACTCGACCATGACCAATGAGGTGGCGGAAGCAATCGCCTGTTTCTTGGAAACACACCGCTATGAAAAGCGTTTCCTGGCAGGATTTTCTTTGGGCGGAAACTTTACTCTGCGCATTGCCGCCGATCATGGCAGCAGCTTGAATCTGACAGCTGCTGTAGCTATTTGCCCTCCCGTCGATCCCACCAATGCCATGACGGCATTGGATAACACGCTGTTTATTTATGAACGCTATTTCTTTTACCGCTGGTCCAAGTCCCTGCGCAAAAAAATTGCTCACTTCCCAGAACATGGTTTCGAGCATGTTTTAAACAGTGCTCGCACCATTGAGGATATGAATAGTTTCTTTATTGATAAACATACGCCTTTCGACGATGCCCAGAGTTATTTCGAAGCTTATTCTCTTATCGGAGACCGGCTAAAGGCCCTTGCTATACCGGCTTATCTGATTGCCTCAGAGGATGACCCGATTATTCCGGCGGAGGATTTGAAACAGATTAACTGCCCGGAAAAGCTCAGTATTGAATTGCAGAAGTATGGCGGACACTGTGGCTTTATTAAAAATCTATCGGCCCACAGCTGGGTGGAAAATCGTCTTGTAGATCTATTTCGCGGTTATCTCTGAATATGAGGCAGTGAGCATTAGAATGGAGTCGCGTTGCTGACAGGGGTTAATCAAAAAAATCGGGATCGTCCACTTGCTCATCTAAACAGCCAGCGAGAGCATATTTAATCTGATCATAGCTAAAGCCGCGGTATTGTAAGAAGCGCATACGCTTGGCTGTCTCCCGCTGGTCCGCCGCCTGCCGTTGACCAAACTTCCGCTGCGCAACCTCTCGAGCCAGAGTCATCCAATTAACATCGGCACTGTCCAATGTCTGTCCCACCAATTCATCAGCAATGCCTTTCTGGCGAATGTCCTGGCGAATACGGGTTAGCCCATGACCGCGCAATATTCGCGAGCGCACAAAGGCTTCGGCAAAGCGTACATCACTCTGCAGCCCTTCATCGGCCAGGCGCTGCAGCACCTCATCAATGGCACTGTGCTCATCAAAACGTTTATTCAGCTTAGTCGCCAGTTCCGCTCGCGAGTAATCGCGCCCAGTGAGCAAGCCCATGGCGTAATTGCGCATCTTAGCCGGAGTTATATCTGCAGGAGCATCTAACATAGCAGCTTATTTACCATTCTATTTCCAAATTACGAATACACAAAAAGCGCCAACTGGCGCTTTTTGCTTGATCACTACGCACTCTATTTCAGAGCCTGACAAACTGAGATTTACTCCTCAGTCGCCTTGCCTGCTGACTTCTTATCAGCAGCCGGTGCAGGGACACCCATTTCTTTTTCGCGGATTATGGCTTCAATCTCAGCCGCAATCTCAGGATTTTCAGTAAGGTAGATACCTACATTGGCTTTACCTTGACCGATCTTGTTACCTTTATAGGCATACCAAGCGCCAGACTTATCGATCAGACCATTTTTAACACCCAGATCAACCAGCTCGCCGTTGCGGTTAATACCGCGGCCATAAAGAATCTGGAATTCAGTTTGTTTGAATGGCGGTGCAACTTTGTTCTTCACCACTTTAACGCGAGTTTCATTGCCGATAATCTCGTCGCCATCTTTAACCGCTCCAATGCGACGGATATCCAAACGCACAGAGGAGTAAAACTTCAGTGCGTTGCCGCCAGTAGTCGTCTCTGGGTTACCAAACATCACACCAATCTTCATTCTGATCTGGTTAATAAAGATAACTAGGCAGTTAGCATTTTTAATATTACCGGTCAGTTTACGCAGCGCCTGAGACATCAGTCGCGCTTGCAGGCCAACGTGGTGATCACCCATATCGCCTTCGATCTCAGCTCGCGGCGTCAGTGCCGCAACCGAGTCAATAACCAGTACATCACAGGCCCCAGAGCGGACCAACATATCAGTCACTTCGAGGGCTTGCTCGCCGGTGTCCGGCTGGGAAACGATCAGATCATCAACCTTAACACCCAGCTTCTCTGCGTACTCGGGATCCAATGCGTGCTCTGCGTCAATAAAGGCACAGGTTCCACCGGCTTTTTGCGCTTCAGCGATAACTTGTAAAGTCAGTGTGGTTTTACCTGAGGACTCAGGACCGTAGATCTCAACAATACGCCCTTTTGGCAAGCCGCCAATGCCAAGCGCAATATCCAGTCCCAAAGAACCAGTAGAAATAGCCGGAATTGCCTGACGGGTGCCTTCACCCATGCGCATTACAGTTCCTTTACCAAACTGGCGTTCAATTTGCCCCAGTGCGGCTTCTAGTGCTTTTGACTTGTTCGCGTCCATTGTTGTGACCTCAAGATAGATTCAATTAGAGTAAGTTGGCAGAAATAAAATAGACCATCAACTGTATGGTTATACAGTATTACATCCAGTAACCTGATGCAACAGTTCTTGCAGAGAAATTTCGATAGCTTGTTCACGAACCGCTGCGCGATCCCCGAACAGCAAGTGTTTTTTGGCGCTCACACCAGCTGGACTCTGCCAGGCAAACCAAACAGTGCCCACTGGTTTGTCTTCAGAGCCACCGCCGGGACCGGCGATACCACTTATGGCCACAGCAAAATCCGCTTCGGCGGCAGCCGCTGCACCGATGACCATAGATCGCACCACAGCTTCGCTCACTGCACCCTGAGTAGCCAACAGCTCCTTTGGAACCCCTAGCAATCGGTGCTTGGCGCTATTGGCGTAAGTAACAAATCCGCAATCAAACCACTTAGAACTACCAGCGATTGCAGTGATCGCATGAGCGACCCCGCCACCGGTACAGGACTCGGCTGCAGTGACTTTAGCGTCGCACTGCGAGAGCGCGCTACCAAGTTTTTCGGCGAGAGAACTTATTGATTGATTCATCGGGGAAGTGTATCTCGCTTTGATTTACTCAGATAGCTATTTTGATTTTTATAGCGCGCAATGCTGGATAGATTAATTCACTAAACAAACCGCCAGAGAGGCCTCTGGGGACTGCATAAAGTGATCTTCAGGTACTATACTGTCGCGGGGCTGTTGCTAGATGAGCATGGAACGATCAGCGCGAGCAACAACAGACTATTTAATATCGACTTTAGACAAGGACACAACATTGGCCCAGCAAGAACAGTACACACCAATGATGCAGCAGTTTATGCGCATCAAGGCAGACCATCCCAATGACATTCTGTTCTACCGCATGGGTGACTTCTATGAGCTGTTTTTTGACGACGCCAAACGGGCCAGTGAGATTTTAGATATCACCCTCACCGCCAGAGGCAAGACCAACGGTAACCCAATCCCAATGTGTGGCGTGCCCTACCACGCCGCCGAAGGCTATCTGGCCAAGTTAGTAAAGCAAGGCCACTCAGTTGCCATCTGCGAACAGGTCGGCGACCCAGAGACCAGCAAGGGACCAGTGGAACGCCAGGTTATGCGCGTTCTCACTCCAGGCACTATCAGTGACGAAGCCCTACTCGATGCCCGTCGCGACAATCTCCTAGTCGCCATCACCAGTATCGACCAGACCACAGGACTGGCGTCCTTGGATATGAGCAGCGGCCGCTTTCAACTGCTAGAGTTGAATTCAGAAGAAGAATTAATCAGTGAGCTGCAGCGTTTAAACCCGGTTGAGATACTCCTCTCCGAGACTCTCCCAGACTATGATTTTTTCGGCGCCCGCAAAGGTATAAAGCGACGGCCAATATGGGAATTCGATTTTGACAGCGCCCAAAGATTACTCAACAAACAGTTTGGCACCAGAGATCTGAGCGGCTTTGGCTGTGACCACCTGCAGGTAGCCATCAGCGCAGCAGGCTGTCTATTGCAGTATGCCAAAGATACCCAGCGCGGCGACCTGCCTCATATTCGCAGTATCATTGCCGAGAACAATACCGAAAGTGTCTCCCTGGACGCCTCCAGCCGCCGCAATCTCGAACTCGACACCAATATGACTGGCGGCTCTGAAAACACGTTATTTGAAGTACTGGACACCAGCGCCACCACCATGGCCAGTCGTCTCTTGCGCCGCTGGCTCAATCGCCCGTTGCAGCACCTGCCAACTCTGCAAGCCCGTCAGCAGAGCATCGCGGCCCTTCACCACAACTATCTTTATGAAGTCCTCCATGGACATCTAAAACAGATCGGTGACATGGAGCGCATCCTTACCAGAGTCGCCCTGCGCTCGGCCCGACCCAGAGACCTCACCCGTCTGCACCAATCCCTGGCCGTACTGCCACAGATGGCTAATGCACTACAAAATCCATCCACTACACATTTAGGTGATCTGGCCGCTGCAGCCGAACCCATGCCTGAACTGGTCCATTTGCTCAGCAGCGCGGTAAAAGAAAATCCACCAGTGGTGATCCGTGAGGGTGGCGTGATAGCCGACGGCTATGACAGCCAGCTCGACGAACTGCGCGCACTGAATACCAATGCCGGAGAGTTTTTACTCGAACTGGAAGAGCGAGAAAAAGCTCGCAGCGGCATCAGCACCTTAAAAGTCGGTTACAACCGCGTCCATGGTTACTACATTGAGATTTCACGGGGCCAGAGCGATAACGCCCCAGTTGACTACATTCGTCGGCAGACCCTGAAGAATGCTGAACGCTTTATCACCCCAGAGCTAAAAGAATTTGAAGACAAAGCCCTAAGCGCTAAAAGCCGTTCACTGGCCCGGGAAAAGTTTCTCTACGAGCAACTGCTCGAACAGCTCAATGAAAGCCTCGCCGAACTGCAAAACTGTGCCGCCGCCATCTCTGAAATTGATGTACTAGCCACTCTCGCCGAACGCGCCCACAGCCTTAACTTCTGTCAGCCCAACCTCTCTTTAGAATCAGGAATCTCAATTCAGGGCGGCAGACATCCGGTAGTGGAAAAAGTCTCCAATGATCCCTTCGTCGCGAATGACCTAGAAATGCACAATGAGCGCAAAATGCTCGTTATTACCGGCCCCAACATGGGTGGTAAATCCACCTATATGCGCCAGGCTGCGCTAATCGTTCTGCTCGCCCAAATTGGCAGCTTTGTCCCCGCCGCCTCCGCGACCATAGGCCTGGTAGACCGCATATTCACCCGTATAGGGTCCTCCGACGATCTCGCCGGTGGCCGCTCAACCTTTATGGTGGAGATGACTGAAACCGCCAATATTTTGCATAACGCCAGCGACCGCAGCCTAGTGCTGATGGACGAAGTGGGTCGCGGTACCAGCACCTTCGACGGACTCTCCCTCGCCTGGGCCTGCGCCTATCACCTGGCAGAAAAAGTCCGCGCCTTCACGCTTTTCGCAACCCATTATTTTGAACTGACGTCCTTGCCAGAAAAAGTCTCCGGGGCCTGTAACATCCACCTCGGCGCCACCGAGTACAATGAAAATATCGTCTTCCTACACAGTATCGAAGAAGGCCCAGCCAATAAGAGCTATGGCATCCAAGTGGCCAAACTCGCCGGCCTGCCAGAAGAGGTCATTAGCCTGGCACGTCAAGAACTGGCTCTCCTCGAAGCGGGCAGCCACGCAGTGATAACACCTGAAGCAGGGTATGCACAGCCTTCTGCGCCTACACAACCGAGCCAGAGTGAACTGTTCCTGCCCTCGATTAACCCGCAGCTGCAAAAACGCCTAGAGCAGCTCAAACCCGACGACCTCTCGCCACGAGATGCATTAGAGCTACTCTACGAACTAAAAAAACTACTCTAATCCAAAAAGGTATAAGTTGACGCCAAAAAAGCGCCAGCGGCCATTCACAGGGCTGAAGTAGCTGTTATAATGCCGCCCAAATCGGCCCACCAATATTTATATGAGAGCGAGACCATGACCTTTATCGTCGGCGACAACTGCATCAAGTGCAAACACACAGACTGTGTAGAGGTTTGTCCTGTAGACTGTTTCTACGAAGGCCCCAACTTCCTCGTGATCCACCCAGATGAGTGCATTGACTGCGCCCTCTGTGAGCCGGAGTGTCCCGTAGGCGCAATCTTCGCAGAAGATGAGATCCCCGAAGGACAAGAAGTATTCCTCGAGATCAACGCCGAACTCGCCGAAGTATGGCCAAACATTACTGAACAGAAAGACGCCCCCGCTGATGCAGCAGAGTGGGACGGTGTAGAGAACAAGCTCCAATATTTAGAACGCTAATTGCTGCAATAAATAGCAACTAGCTAGAAGATAGAAGATAGAAGATAATCTACAAGTGGTAAAAAAGTAGTTCGCGTAATTACGCACCCGTAGCTCAGCTGGATAGAGTAGGTGGCTTCGAACCACTTGGTCGGGGGTTCGAATCCCTCCGGGTGCACCAAACGACAAACCCTCAGCCTACGGCTGGGGGTTTTTTGTTTGGCGTTCCCAGAGGATCGATTCGAGCCCCTGTTCGATCAAATGCGGAAGCATTTGAGGCGACGCAGGCGGTCCGCAGGACTTGCTATGAGACTTCAGTCTGCTATCAATCACTAAATGCGCATGCATTTTGAGACTGTAAAAAAATCTGTGTAACTGTCTATCATTAACCCCAAACA
>CAJQJT010000258.1 GCA_905478725.1 uncultured Pseudomonadales bacterium | reverse complement strand
CGCGGCATGCCCTCGGGCTCCGGGGTGCCGATCACCGCGATCTGCTGATTGGTAAACAGCGGCGGCATATGGCACTGGGAACAGCGGGCGACGAAGGAGCGGAAGATATTCAGTCCTTCGACTTCCTGCCTGTTAAGCGCCTCGGCATAGCCGTGGGCATATTGGTCGTAGCGGCTGTTCAGGGAGATCAACGAACTCTGAAAGGCTGCCAGGGCAGTGGCAATCTGATCCAAACTCAGATCTTCGCTATGGGGAAACGCCTGCCTAAACAGCTCTGGGTAGGCTTCAATGGCTTCTAGGCTACTGATCAATTGCGTTGGGTTGTTACCCATTTCCTGAGGTGAGAACAGCGGGCTCAGGGCCTGCTGTTCAAGACTCTGTGCTCGGGCATCCCAGAAGAAGTCTTTGATAAAGGCGCTGTTCCACAGACTCGGCGCAGAACGAGTGCCCTGTTGGCCGTGAATACCAACGCTGCGCCCCATGCCATCGCTAAAGCCTTGGCTGGGGTTGTGGCAGCTGGCGCAGGAGACTGATTGGTCGGCTGACAAAACGGGATCGAAAAACAGCAGCCGGCCCAGATCAATTTGTTGCGGACTAAAGCCATCGCGGTGGGCGGGTAGGGCGGTTTTTAGTCCGCCTATACCATGGTCGCCCAATGAGTCGTAAAGTTGATAGAGATTGCGCAGCAGGCATTGATTATCGTCACTAAGCATAAAGCTTGCGGGGCAGCCTGGAGAGAGTGTTATAGTCGGGACGGCTTCCAGTTGTGGGCTCTCTGTTGCAGCGACGCTGCAACAGCCCAAAACACCGAGCAATAGTAGGTGGCAAACCTGCTTGATCAGATTTTCGCGAGATGCTGTTGATAACAAAAGCGCCATACTGCGGCCTGATTTTTATTATTACTCTTATCTCTTTGAGTGGATAAGATGTTTTTCTTCTATTGCCATTATGCCATAGTCAAAAACTGAAATGGCGACGGCAATAGCAGCCATTAAATTTACATTCTAGGAATACATTATGTTGAAGGTTTTAGGTTTTTCAAAGACTCTATTGTTGGCTACGTCGGCTCTTTATTCACTCACGGCTTTTGCGGGCGGACATCTGCCCGGCGAGAAAGATGCACATGAACATCATGACCAGCACCAAGACCATAGCAGCATGCAGGCTGCCCCGGCACCAGCAGAGGCTAAAGTGTCCTTTATTCAGCCCGCCGACGGCCAGGTATTTAATAGCGGTGAGGTAAAAGTAGTTTTTGGCATTGAGGGAATGTTGGTGGCACCTGCAGGTACAGATACGCCTAATTCAGGTCATCATCATCTGCTGATTAATGTTGAAAAAATGCCCGATATGACCATGCCATTGCCAGCGTCTGATAATGTTCGTCACTTTGGTAAAGGTCAGACTGAGACAGTTCTGATGCTTGAGCCGGGAACCCATCGTTTACAGCTGTTGCTGGGCAACTATGCGCATATTCCCCACAACCCACCGGTACTCTCTGAGGTTATTGAGATTACGGTTAAGTAGGTTAGGTTAGGTTAGGTTAGGTTAGGGTAGGACAGGTTAGGGTAGGACAGGTTAGATTGAAAAAAACATAGACCGGATCAGCAACTGATCCGGTCTAGCTTGATAATTGCTTATGACTTGCCCAGCATCTTATTAAACTCGCCACTCTCAACCAACGCATTCAAGTCACTGTTGCCGCCGATTAAAACACCGTCCACAAAGATCATCGGAAAGGATGGCCAGCCAGTCCACATCTTTAGGGCATTGCGTTTATACCACAGGGAAAAGTAACTGCCGTATTCCAAATAGGCATGCTCAGCTCCCATAGCGTCGAGTGTCTTACGCGTTCTTTTCGGGGCTGGGTTTTGCGCCATACCCACGACGACGATCTTATTTTTAGCAATTGCCTGTTGCACTTCTAAAACAATATCCAGGTTCTTGGTTGCGATGCTCTCTTGTATGGCCGGGTGGATCATTGCACTGTCGAGAATATGTCTGCTCATGATAAATCCTTGTTTAAGTCGTATTGTATTTTCTATTTGTTTTAATTTTTTTACGGCTTTCCAATCTGTTCTTTAATTCATTCTCTACTTCATTCTCTACTTCATTCTCTACTTCTTAGGTTTGTCATAAACCCCAACCAGCTGCCGGCTCAGTGCAAGCAGCTCACCATTGGGGTGATAAATTTTCGCTTCGGTGTGGGCATAGCCGCGATCTGCCTGCACTACCTCGCAGTGATAATAGAGGTAATCGTCCGCTGCCAATGCTGTGCGGGGCTGAATAAACTCAACATTCCAAGTGATCGAACTGGTCGGTGCCGGCTGGCTTAACATCGGCATAACAGCTGGAGGCCAGGCATCAATCAGTGCCAGTATGGCGCTGTCGGAAAATACTTCCGGGCGGTCTTCAAAACGTATCCAGCCGCTTATTACAGCTTCGCTGCTGCCACTATAGGGCATGGCTGTACTGGTGAAGCGGGTGTCCAAATATTCTACAAAGCCCGGCGCTACACCTTTTATAAAAGGCATCTTCATGCCGTCTTCGGGGTGTTTTTCAAATAACAGGGGTGGTTGGATAACCCGAATGCCAGAAATGCGCTGGCGACCAAAACAGGCAATTACCTGAGTTTTCACCGCGCCCCCTTGCAACAGCTGACCTTCAACCTGAATAACCGATCGTCCTTCTGAGAGTATTTTATAGGTCAGTTCACAGAGCTCGCCTTCAATGGCTGCCCCGCAGAAATGAATATTGATGGTGCGCAGATCGCAGTCTTTGAGATCGATCTGAGTTTCTATATAGGTCAGTACCATGGCTGTGGTCAGGCCGCCAAAGACACTGCGTCCCTGGCCCCAGCTGTCGTCAACTGTCAGTTGATTGGTGGTTTTGGCGAGTTCTTCGTAATAGGAGTAATTCATTTGTTACCTTAATAGAGATAAAGCTGCCGCTGTTGTGCCAGCGATCTTATGCAGGAGCTATTTTAGCCAGGAGCTATTTTAGCCAGGAGCTATTTTAGCCAGGAGCTATTTTAGCTAGGAGCTATTTTAGCTAGGAGCTATTTTAGCTAGGAGCTATTTTAGGAAGAGACTATAGCACTGCCGATAAATTAAATGGCTCAATCAGTGACTAGCCGGACAGACCACTTCCAGCTAGTATTACAGGCTAATTATTATGCTGACATTTAAAACAGTATTTAAAAACAACAATAAGAGCACAACGCCATGACTGTTAACTTCACCGATAGCCTAACGCTTCCCTGCGGCGCCACCATTCCTAATCGCTTTGCCAAAGCCGCTATGACCGAAGGTCTGGCCGGTGCCGATGGCGTACCCGGAATCGAATTGGAAACCCTCTACGGTATTTGGAGTGACGGGGGTTCTGGTATGTTGCTGTCAGGCAATATTCAGATTGACCGGGATCATCTTGAGCGTCCAGGCAATGTCGTGATCGACTGCCCGCCGAACCCCGAAATGCACGAGGCACTGTCACGCTGGGCCACTGCCGCAACCCGCAATGGCAATCAGTTTTGGGCCCAGATAAGCCACGCCGGTCGCCAGACTCAAAAGAATATTAACCCCAACCCAAAGGCCCCCTCCGCCGTTAAAGTAGGTTTGCCCGGCGGTCAGTTTGGCCAGCCAGTGGCATTGACCATTGTTGAAATCGAAGAAATCGTGCGCCGTTTTGCGGTCTGCGCGGCGGCAGTGAAAGAGGCGGGTTTTACCGGTGTGCAGGTGCATGCGGCACATGGTTATTTGCTCTCGCAGTTTCTCAGCCCGCGCAGCAATCAGCGCAGTGACATCTATGGTGGCAGTCTTGCCAATCGCGCTCGCGCGCTGTTAGATTCAGTGGCCGCGGTTCGTGAAGCTGTGGGGTCTGAGTTCCCAGTAGCAGTGAAACTGAACAGTGCCGATTTTCAGAAAGGCGGTTTTGACTTTGCCGAGAGCCTCCAAGTTGTGGAATGGTTGGAACAGGCAGGTGTGGATTTGATTGAAATATCCGGCGGCACTTACGAGCAGCCCAAGCTCCTGGGATTACAGGGAATAGAGGAAGAAGAAAAGCAGCAGGTGGCGGAATCCACCATGGTTCGGGAAGCTTATTTTGTCGACTTCGCTCTGGCCATGCGCAAGCATGTGAAAGTGCCGCTAATGGTCACCGGCGGCTTTCGCCAGCGTCTGGCCATGCAGCAGGCATTGGACAGTGGCGGTGCCGATTTGATTGGTTTGGGTCGCCCCCTGTGTGTGATGACCGATGCGCCGAATCAGTTGATTGAGGGCCTGGAAGAACTGCCACGCTATGAAGCGGCGCTGTCGTTATTTCCCAAGTGGCTGTCATTCTTACAGAACTTGAAACCACTGCGGGCTATGGCTGGTTTTGCGACGCAATATTGGTTTTACGCTCAGATCGATGCGCTGGGCCGCAGCGGTCAGGCGAATCCATCTCTGAGTGTTTTTGCGGCCACTAAAGAGACTATGGCACTGCAGAAAAAACTCACCGCTAAATAAGCTTTAGCAGGAGATGAGCGGCCAGATTTTGAGGTTGTTCATCTTCATTTTTTCCGTGTCGACCAAAAAGCGCACCAAGATAAAGTAAATATCCAGATCAAAGCGATCATCACTGGGAGTGGCCGACTGTTGGTCGCTCTCGCTTAAGTTCTCGTTCAAGTTCTCGGTTAAGCCTTTATTTAAGTTCATACCCCTA
>CAJQJT010000257.1 GCA_905478725.1 uncultured Pseudomonadales bacterium | reverse complement strand
CCACATTGGGACGACCGACTATGGCCACATAGCCACAGCGTGTTGGTGTATCAGTCACTAAATATTCTCCAATTTTTTTACTAATTTTTCGGCAACCAGTTGCTCTGCTTTGCGGCGGCTACTGGCCGTTGCCTCAGCAGTTTCTTCCACTGCGTCGATGGTGCAACTCATGGTGAAGAGACGACTATGATCCTCTCCTTCGATTTTTACAACCAGATACTCAGGTAAGGGCTTGCCGCGGGCCTGCAACCACTCCTGGAGGGTGGTTTTGGCATCCTTGACTGGGGAATCGAGAGTCAGAGTATCGAGAGATTCACTAAACCAGTTTTGTATACAAGCTTCGACTGCCGTCAGACCCCGATCGAGAAACACCGCACCGATCAGTGCTTCAACAGTGTCGCCGAGAATCGAATCGCGGCGATAGCCGCCACTTTTCATCTCTCCTGGGCCGAGTAATAATTCAGGGCCTAGGTTGAGATTGCGCGCAATTGCAGCCAGGGACTCAGCGCGCACGATCTGCGAGCGAATACGACTGAGGTCGCCCTCTCGGGCTTCAGGGAAACGCTGAAAAAGAAAACTGGAAATGGCCATGCCTAGAACAGCATCACCGAGAAATTCGAGTCGTTCGTTGTTATTGCTGCCGCAGCTCCGATGGGAGAGCGCCAGAGTCAATAGCTGTGGATCGCTGAACTGATATTGCAGGCGGTCCTGAAGTTGCTTGGCATTGCTCGCCACGAAGTATCCTCAATTTAATTATGCCACTGGGCACTGTCATATTGGTTGCTAAAGCTAAGCACTACATCGACGTTGCCAAACATTGCCAAGCGCTTTTCATAGTCCAAGCTGATGCGTATTGCTGCATCGTCACGGGCAATGACGATCTTTGCTATGTCGACATCGCGAATATTGTTAACCGTGAAAAAACTGGCAATCGTATGGCGTATTTGCGTATCTGACTTGCCATTAATATTCGATTCACCCACCTGATTAAACGCGGATTGAATCATCCTGTTATCCAGGTAATGGGGTGCCAACTTAAACACAACTGTGACAAAAAACCCGACTATAGCGAGCACAAAAAGTGTCGACACTGTAGTCATGCCCGACTGTTTATTTCGTCCCATCTGTTTAACTCCCTTTTCGCTATTCTGATTACATCCTGCAACCGCGATATTTAGCTCTTTAGCTGTTAACTTTTATACGCAGGCTTAATCTATGCTTCCGGCTCGTTCAAAACTTGGCAGACTCAAGAACTTATCCCAAAACATCCAGCGGGCAAAGGCTTTACCTACAATACGCTCTTCAGGAACCGGCCCCCAAACGCGACTGTCACTTGAGTTATCACGGTTGTCGCCCATCATAAAGTAATGCCCCTGCGGCACTACGGCGGTAAAGTTTTGACTCAGTCGTGTTGGCAAAGTACGCCTCTGCATGGCGTGCTCCAGACCGTAGAGATCTTCGGTCATGACCACTGAACGGGGCGCAGGAACCTCTCCTTGCAGGACTTTCTGACTCATCTTGTCGCCATTAATATATAGCACACCGTCTAATACGTGAATCTCATCGCCGGGTAGTCCGATCACACGCTTAATAAAATAGCGCTCTTCATGGGGCGGAAAGAAAACCATCACATCGCCACGCTCAGGTGAATTGAGCTCGATAATTTTAGTTCGCAGTACCGGCAGTCTTATACCGTAGGTCCATTTATTCACCAGAATAAAGTCGCCAACCTTAAGGGTCGGAACCATTGATGAAGAGGGAATTTGAAACGGCTCGACAACAAAAGAGCGCAGTACTAAGACCAAACCCAAAACCGGTGCCAGCGAGGCAACAAATTCAACGGCACCTTCGGTCTGGCGCACAACAAATTTGTTAAGCAGCCAAAACAGCGCTGAAACCAGAAAAATGACGGTTAAGATTAGTTCGAAATTTAGATCCATAGCGATGTTACTCCTTTTACATTGATCCACATTGGGCTGATCAACTTTTTAATACGGCGAGGAAGGCATCTTGGGGAATTTCAACATTACCCACCTGCTTCATGCGTTTCTTGCCGGCTTTCTGCTTCTCAAGTAATTTCTTTTTACGCGACACGTCGCCACCGTAGCATTTCGCGGTCACATTTTTACGCAGCGCTTTAACCGTTGTTCGAGCCACTACACTGCCACCGATCGCGGCTTGAATAGCAACATCAAACATCTGCCGGGGAATCAGTTCTTTCATTTTGTCAGCCAGAGTACGGCCTTTATTCTGCGAGCTATCTCTGTGCACAATAGCTGCTAGAGCATCGACACGGTCGCCGTTAATCAACACATCCAGACGCACTAGATTGGCAGCCTGAAAGCGTACAAAGGTATAATCCAATGAAGCAAAACCGCGACTGACTGATTTGAGTCTGTCAAAGAAGTCCATAACCACTTCACTCATGGGCAGCTCATAGCTGATCGAAACCTGACCACCGACGAACTGCATATCTTTTTGCACGCCGCGCTTTTCAACACAGAGAGAGATAACATTGCCCACATAATCTTTGGGCACCAAAATATTGGCTTCGCAGATTGGCTCGCGCATCTCGTCGATCTGAGCCGGATCTGGCAGCGCAGAGGGATTGGACATCTGCAGAATATCGCCACTGTTGGTAAGAATTTCGTAGACTACTGTAGGGGCAGTGGTGATCAGATTGAGATCGTACTCACGTTCGAGACGCTCTTGGATAATCTCCATATGCAGCATACCAAGGAAGCCACAGCGGAAACCAAAGCCCAGTGCATCAGAACTCTCAGGTTCATAGAACAGTGAGGCATCGTTGACGGCTAACTTGGACAACGCTTCGCGGAAATCTTCAAAATCATCTGAGTCAACCGGAAACATGCCAGCATAGACCTGAGGCTTAACGCGCTGAAATCCGGGCAGCGCCTCAGTGTCTGAGGTGCTCAGATTAGTAATGGTGTCGCCTACAGGCGCACCTAAAATATCTTTAATGCCGGCCACCATAAAGCCCACTTCACCGGCTCTTAGTACACCAGTCTCTTTGCGCTTCGGAGTAAATACACCAACACTGTCGACCACATGGCCCTTGCCAATGGTCTTGGCGATAATTTTACTCTTGGTGGTCAAGGTGCCCTGCATAACGCGCACTAGGGAGACTACACCCAGATAGTTATCAAACCAGGAGTCAATAATCAGCGCCTGTAGCGGTGCATCTACATCACCCACTGGGGGCGGCACCTTACATACTAGCTCTTCGAGTATGTCATTGATGCCTTCACCGGTTTTAGCACTGCAGCGAACCGCGTCAGTGGCTTCAATACCGATAATATTTTCAATTTCATTGATGACTTTTTCTGGCTCGGCCTGCGGCAGATCCATTTTATTTAGTACCGGAATCACTTCTAGGCCCTGAGCAATCGCCGTGTAGCAATTGGCTACAGACTGAGCT
>CAJQJT010000256.1 GCA_905478725.1 uncultured Pseudomonadales bacterium | reverse complement strand
GCTACCGTCGAGAATATTTTCTCCGTTCCACTGAGTAGTAGTGGTAATTCGAGAGATTTCTGACTGCAGTGCCACAAACTCGACACTGAGGTTAGATCTATCTGTGGCAGTGTTGGTTTCGGTAATCGATTGGATAGCTAATTCGCGCATCCGCTGCAGCATATTAGAGACTTCAATCGAAGCACCATCTGCTGTTTGAATCATAGCGATGGCATCATTGGCATTTCGTGCTGCCTGATCCAGACCTTTGATCTGCGCTGTCATACGCGAGGAGATGGCTAGGCCAGCGGCATCGTCTGAAGCCGAGTTGATACGCTTGCCGGTGGACAGTCGTTCCATTGCCTGACCCATAAGTCGATCATTTTTGGCTAAGGCGTTCTGGGTAATAGTTGCACCCACATTTGTATTAATAACAGTCATTGCAAATTCCTCTTTATTCTTTTGATCGGCTGCCTTTAATAAAAGCGTTGTGCAACCGGGATCGTTAGGCTCATTTAGCTCAACCACTGAGCCAGTGATAAGCCTAAAAATTTACCAATTGCCGCCCTGCTGCCTGTTGGCATTTTGACGACTCACGTAAGAGGAATTGCAATACTGGTGCCAAGTTTTAATTTTTCCACGAAAAAAAATTAAAAAGTGTTTCTAAACAATGGTTTATGGATTTTGGGTGCTGTGGGGTTTTGCTGGTAAAAGGCATGGCGGCATATTCTTGCCGCAGTATTTGCCGCAAGATTGCCGCTTTGTCGGAATCTCGTCAGTTGAAGAGGAGCTTTAAAATTTGCTATTTAAACCTTTGGTTGCCGCTTGAACAATACAGCGCTCAAGACTAATACAGCTCGTCAAATAGAACTCCTTTAAGTGACTCTAAGTTTTGAGCTATGCGCAGTATGGCTTCGCCGGGCATGCTGCGAACTAATTCGCCGGTGTCTTTATTGGTGACATTGACGACAAAGCGATGAGAGGCGCTATCCACAGAAAATTGCAGACTCGTTGGCGCCTTTTTCATGGCAATGTTGAGAGTTTTGACTGCGGCCTTAACATCTTCCATATTTTGGCTAAGTTGTTTGGCGCTCTCACCTTTGGTGGCCTGAACATCGCGGCTAACGTCTTGAATCGACTTGGTTGGCACAGACACAGGTTCACTGGGCGTTGGCCTCTGGGGCGAAGCGGCCGGCGCAATCTGTGTGTTTAATTTGAGATTACTTTCAATCCCAGACATATCTTTCACCATTCTCGGTTAGCAATTTAACAATAATCATTACGGCCCTTTAAGGGCTTTTTACTGAGGGAATTTCCCGCTATCACAGTCAAAGATCGGCACTTGTAGTAAAAGCTTTAATCTTATTTTCAGTGTTTTACTTAATTTTATATTGATGGCCTAGGCCGACTGCTGTCAGGGACTTTGTCCTGAGGTTATACTGGCCGCTGTTTTGAATCTGACAATCTGGAGCTGTTGTGAAATACGTTTCGCTAGCGATCAGCGCTATTGATCGCTTTACCGATTGGACCGGCAGGATGGTCTCTTGGTTAACCCTAGCTATGGTGCTGATGACTTTGGTGGTTGTGGTGCTGCGCTACTATTTTCAGAGCGGATCCATCGCCCTTCAGGAATCGATTACCTACTTGCATGGGCTGGTGTTTATGCTGGGTATTGCCTTTACGCTGCAGCGCGGCGGCCATGTGCGGGTGGATATTTTTTACCGTGGCTTTTCTCCTGAGAAAAAGGCGCTGGTGGATTTGCTTGGCGGGCTGCTGTTTTTGCTGCCGGTAAGCCTGCTGATCTTTGTCTTTTCCTGGGACTATGTTGTCGCCAGCTGGGCGATTGGCGAAACCTCAGAGGAGCGCAGTGGTATTCAGGGCATCTATTTATTAAAGACGCTGCTGTTATTAATGCCGGCTACGTTAATGCTGCAGGGCCTGGCTGAAATTCTTAAAAGCACTCTGGTGTTGCTGGGCAAACCCCCAGTCAGTACGCCGCCTATTGAATCAAATCACCTAGAGCCACTAATCTGATGGTTGAGTTTATTCCCCTACTGATGTTTTTGGTGGTCTGCCTGGTCTTGATGGCGGGCTATCCCGTGGCCCTGTCTCTGTCCGGGACGGCGTTGATATTTGCCCTGGTGGGTTTTGCCACCGGCACCTTTGATATGGCGTTTTTGCATGCCTTGCCCAATCGGCTGTTTGGCACCATTAAAAACACCACGCTGATTGCCGTGCCGCTGTTTGTCTTTATGGGGGTGATGCTGGAGAAATCCCGTCTGGCGGAAGATCTGCTGGAGAGTATGGCGGACCTGCTTAAAGGCTTTCGCAGTGGGCTGGGTCTTTCCGTGGTTTTGGTTGGCGCGCTGCTGGCGGCGAGCACCGGTATTGTTGGCGCTACCGTAGTAACCATGGGGCTGATGTCGCTGCCGACTATGCTCAAGCGCGGCTATTCGTCGTCTCAGGCCACCGGCATTATTTGCGCCACGGGCACCCTGGGGCAGATTATTCCGCCGTCCATTGCCCTGGTGTTACTGGGTGATATTCTCTCCAGTGCCTATCAGCAAGCGCAGTTAAGTATGGGCATATTCACCCCCAAGGTAGTGTCTATTGGCGACCTGTTTGTCGGCGCAATTATTCCCGGTGTAATTCTGGTGCTGCTCTATTGCCTCTATGTGATTCTGTTTATTAAACCGGCAGCCCCGGAAGATGGGGATGAGCCTCTTCCTCAGCATGGCCTATCCCGCGCCATGCTCAATTTATTGCCGCCAATCCTATTGATTGTGGCAGTGCTGGGTTCGATTCTGTCCGGCGCGGCAACGCCCACTGAAGCGGCGGGTGTGGGTGCCTTTGGTGCCACTCTGTTAGCACTGTTTAAACGCCAGCTGTCTTTTGGACGGCTGCGAGAAGTGGCTCAGAGCACCACTGAAGTCACCTCCATGGTGTTTTTGATTTTGATTGGTGCCGCGGTTTTCTCTCTGGTGTTCCGCGGCTTTGGCGGCGAAGAGCTGGTTGAGCAGTTTTTGACTGGACTGCCTGGCGGGCTCGTGGGTGCGACGATTTTAGTGATGCTGGTGATCTTCTTGCTGGGCTTTGTGCTCGACTTTATCGAGATCACTTTTGTGGTGGTGCCCATTGTCGGACCTGTATTGTTGGCCATGGGTCTAGATCCGGTGTGGCTGGGTATTATGATTGCCATCAACTTGCAGACTTCTTTTTTAACCCCGCCCTTTGGCTTTGCTCTGTTTTATCTGCGCGGTGTTGCGCCTGCCTCGGTGGAAACCAAAGAGATGTACCGCGGCGTTATACCTTTTATCGGTATTCAGCTACTCTTAATGCTGATGTTATCCCTGTGGCCGGCCTTGGCCACTTGGTTGCCAGGATTGATTTATAACTAATTAGATAGTCACAGGAAAAAAACTTTATGGAGACTCAGGCGCCAGCACCATCGGGAAAGTTAATCTCTCAGACCATTGCCATGCCGAGGGAAACCAATGCTAACGGTGATATTTTTGGCGGTTGGCTACTCAGCCAAATGGATTTAGCCGGCGCCATACTGGCTGGTCGGATTGGCAAAGGGCGGGTTGCT
>CAJQJT010000255.1 GCA_905478725.1 uncultured Pseudomonadales bacterium | reverse complement strand
TTAGATTCATGCTTAACCCCTAGAGTAGGCGACTGACTTTGCAGCCAATATAAAATCGTAAGTGTAGGACAGATGCCGAGTTGCTACTCAATAGTTACTGACCATTCAGTCTGCTACTTGCTGAACCAGCACAAAGGGCGGAAGTACCAGCGCCCAGAGCTCTTGATTGTTCTCATACCAGTCCGTTGCCTGTTGATCGCTAATTTCAAACAGGCTGCTATCAGCCAACCATTGTTTGATTTGCGCGGCGTCATCACGGTTTAACGCAATCGCTACTTTAATTAGATCGGCTGCGGCAGCAATCCCCAACACATTGCCCGCGGCATAGTGGGTTTGCAGATCATGCCAGGCTATTTTTGCGGTTTCGCTGTTTAGGCGGGCAATTAATTCTTGTTCTTCGGTCTGCTGCTCTAAAGTCTGCTGCTCTAAAGTCTGCTGCTTTGAAGTGTTCTGATCGGCCATGACTCAACCCATCCAGTTGCAGAAGTTGCGCAGCAGTTGCAGGCCAGCGTCGGCACTTTTTTCTGGGTGGAATTGCACGGCGAATAGATTCTTGTGGCTTAGGGCTGCGGCAAAGTTTGTTCCGTAGTTACAGCGTCCGGCAATGTAGCTTGGGTCGGCTGGTGCCACATAGTAGCTGTGAACAAAGTAGAAGCGGCTGTTCTGTTCGATGCCCTGCCACAGGGGATGATCAATGCTCTGCTCGACATTGTTCCAGCCCATATGGGGCACTTTGAGCTTGGTGCCCTGGTCGTCGACTAGGTTGTCGCCAAAGAATTTGACTTCACCGGGTAAGAGGCCGAGGCAGTCTACGCCGCCGTTTTCTTCACTGCGTTGCATCAGGGCTTGCATGCCGACGCAGATGGCCAAAACCGGTTTAGTTTTCATCGCTTGGTTAACCACATCGCCTACATTGAGTCGGTTGATCTCGCCCATGCAGTCGCGAATGGCGCCTACGCCGGGAAAGACTACGCGGTCGGCGTCTTCGACCACATCGGGATCGGCGGTAATCGAGACTTTGGCGCCTGGGCAGACGTGTTCAAGGGCTTTGGCGACGGAATGGAGGTTGCCCATTCCGTAGTCGATAACGGCAATATGGCTGCGAAAATCACTCATAGGGTTTCTTCGTGTAGGACAACTAAATCAAAGGATAGGTTAGAACAGGTACCCTCTTTTTAGAGAGTACCTTTTGTCGATGGCATAACACCGGCCATGCGCGGATCAGCGGAGGCGGCGACTCTAAGGGCCCGACCAAAGGCTTTAAAGATGGTCTCGACCTGGTGGTGGGCATTGGCGCCGCGCAGGTTGTCGATGTGCATTGAAACCAGTGCGTGATTAACAAAGCCCTGGAAGAATTCACGAGTCAGGTCGACATCAAAGGTGCCCACGTGACTGCGAACAAAATCCGCTTTCATGATCAGGCCCGGGCGTCCGGAGAAATCCAGAACAACGCGAGACATGGCTTCGTCCAGTGGCACATAGGCGTGACCATAACGGGTCAGGCCTTTTTTGTCGCCAATGGCTTCAGCAACGGCCATACCCAAAGTGATGCCGATGTCTTCGACTGTGTGGTGATCGTCGATGTGCGTGTCACCCACTGCTTGAATATCCAGATCCACTAAACCGTGGCGCGCGATCTGATCGAGCATGTGGTTTAGGAATGGCACTGGTGTATTAAAATTTGCGATACCGGTTCCGTCCAGATTCACGGTTACGGTGATCTGTGATTCCAGTGTATTGCGTGTCACTGTCGCGATGCGATCAGCCATGATGTTCTCCAGCAGCGGTGTATTTTAGATACGGTCAATTTAAAAGCGGCATTATAACCGTAATTTGGCTATTTTTTCGAAACAATTAGCTGCTACACTTCTCGCCATGATTTCGCTATTAAAAAATTACAAGTGGTTCGTTGCGCTTACTCTGAGTTTGGTTTTAGGCCTAAGCTCGGTGGTGGTTTCTGCGCACAGCCATTTTGACAGCCTTGGCGAGCACCAAAGTCTCAACTGTGATATCTGCATCTTACCAAGCTTGGCAGCTACTGCCAGTATAGATACGGCAATTGATCATCCTCTAGTTCAAAAAACCTTAGCTGTTCAAATTGGCGCTAGTATCCCGCGCTCAAAAATTCAGTCTACCAATCCAGCCCGAGCACCGCCTCAGCACCTGTAAGTTTCGAAACACACTTTCCGAATCTTGATTATCAGGTGAACTATGAATATCCAACATTATATTGTGATTGCCCTAACGGCGATCCTGTCATACCCGCTTGCAGCTGCTGAAATCGCTGCACCTACTACTTCAACTACAGAACTGGAAGAGGTGATAGTCACTGCCTCGCCCCACCAGAAATCGGCTAGCGAGATCACCGGTTCCTTTAACTTGTTAGCCAATGAAGAACTTCAGCGCGAAGCTTCGGCGACTCTTGGCGACACGCTTCAAAATCAGGTGGGCATTTCGTCCACCTCGTTCGGTCCCGGTGTCGGCAACCCGATTATTCGTGGGTTGGGTGGCAAGCGAGTTGAGGTGCTACAAAACAGCAGCTCTGTGGGCGATGCATCGGATATCAGCCCAGATCATGCAGTGGCTTCTGAGGCACTCTTAGCCGAGCGCATTGAAATACTCCGCGGGCCAGCTACTCTGCGCTTTGGTCCCGGCGCTATTGGCGGCGTGATCAACGTGATCGACAACCGTATTCACACTGCCGCCTTTGAGGGCATAGAAGGTGCTGTCGAAACACGTTATTCGAGCAATGGTGATGCACGGGCAACCGTGGGTCGGTTCGATGGTGGCTACGCGGGCTTTAATCTGCATGTGGATGCTGTCACAAGAGATAGCAACAGCATTTCAATCCCGGGGTCGGCGCTGTCGGACAGCACTGATACCGACGAAAGTTATGGCGTTATCGAAAACAGCGATGCCAAGGCCGATTCTTTTTCCACTGGCCTCTCATGGGTTACAGAGGATCTGGTGATTGGTTTTGGTTATAGCGAGCTGGACAATAACTATGGTTTACCTCCGAGCAGTCATGCTCACGAAGAACACGACGACCATTCAGAAGATGAGCACTCGGCAGATGAAGCGGCCGAAGAAGCAGAAGAGTTTGTACGCATCGATATGCAGCAACAAAGCTATCAGGGCAAACTGCTGTTAACCAATCTTGGAGATTTTCTTGGGCAGCTGGATGTTGATTTTGGCTACACCGATTATCAGCATCGTGAGCTGGAGATAGCCGCAGGCCAAGTGGCTGTCGGCTCGCTAATTGAATCAGTGAATCATGATCTACGCGCTGAACTGACTCACACTGAGTATTTCGGCTGGCGCGGTGCCTGGGGTTTGCAGGCCAGCAACAGAGACTTTGGGTCCAGTGGTGAAGAAGCGTTTATTCCGGCATCGGAAACCTTAAACCGCGGTATTTACTGGCTTGAGGAAACTACCCTGCCCTTGGGTAATCTGGAGTTGGGTCTGCGTTATGACCAGCAAGAGATCAGCCTAACAGATCAGCAAATCGACCATTCCACCGTAAATTTTGGCGCCAGCTGGCTTATCCCAATTAATCAGCAGCAGCGCTTAAGTTTGGTGTTGTCCCACAGTGAACGTGCTCCAGCCGCGGAAGAGCTCTTGAGCAATGGCGTGCATATTGCCACCAGTAGTTTTGAAATCGGTGAGAGTAATTTAGACACTGAATCAGCCAGCAGCCTTGAGATCACTTGGGTCTATGGAGACGGTGACAATAGCCCCTTCAGCGCCCGAGTCAGTGGTTATCACAACCAGTTTCAGCGCTTTATCTATCTTCAGGATACTGGTCTGGCCTTGAGTCATGACCTAGAAGAAGACGGCTTCCAGGGAATCGATGCCTGTTCCGCAGACATAGGCGACTTTGATAATAGTGCTGAAGAATTCGGCGAGGCAGTTGGCTGCTTCACCTATGACCAGCGCGATGCCAGCTTTAGTGGTATCGAGTTTGAAACCCGCTGGGCGCTATCTGACAGCCAACGCTTTGAGCTACAGGGAGATCTGGTGCGCGGAAGTTTTGATACTGGTGCCAATCGGAATATCCCTCGCCTGCCACCGGCTACATTTCGCGCTAGCTGGATATATGAAAACGACAGCTGGCGTGGGGCGATCAATGTAACTCATGCCACAACCCAGAGCCGAGCCGGAGAGAATCAGTTAGCTACAGATGGCTACAGCAAACTGGATGGTTCCCTGTCTTATCAACAGGAAAGCTGGTCGATGTTTCTCAAGGGCCAGAACCTGACCAATCAAAGCATCCGCAATGCTACGTCATTTTTACGTGACATTGCCCCGGAGGCAGGACGCAATCTGACCATTGGGGTAAGATACCGCTTTTGATCGTGACAGTAAAAAATAGAGGTTATTGTGGGAAAAATTATCAAATGGATTCTGAGATCAGCCTTATCACTACTAGCGCTTGTTGTTGTAGGCGTGGCTTATCTGGTTTTGGCTGTCGACCCCAATGACTTTAAACCCGAGATAAAATCTGCCGCTGCTAGTCAGGGCGTCGAACTAACTTTGGATGGTAATTTAAGCTGGCAGTTTTTGCCTCAAATCGGCGTGGTGGTCGAGCAAGTTGAGTTCGCTCATGGCTCGATTGCCTCGGGCAAGATAGGCGAGCTATCACTGTCGGTGAGCTGGAGCGAACTGTTTAATATTGACCTGTCGGGCAAGCAGCTGCCGGTGGGCTCAATTGCCATTAACGACGCGACTATTTTACTCGCCGAGCTAGCGCCCAATACTTTCCCTGTTCAACTCAAACGCTTCAATGCCAGAGTGAATAATTTCTCTCTGACCGGCGATCGCTTTTCAATAACGGCTTCGGCGCACGTTTTTTCAGGACTTGCCCTGGAGCTAGAGGCGCTTCTCAGATTACAGATGAACACCAATACAGGTGTAATAGAGCAGATTACTGTCAGTGATTTGGAGGCCTCGATTGATGGTATGGAGCTCAGCGGACAACTCAATGCTGAGAATAATTTCGCCATTGCTCAGGGCAGTCTGCGCAGTAATCACTTTGATCTACAGCAGCTAGTCAAAACAATTGGAATGAGTTTTCCGCTGGTGAAACTACCTGAGATGGCATCCAAGGATGCACTCACTGCGGTCAGCTGGAACAGCAGTTTCAACACTGATATGAATGGGCTCTCAACCTTTAATACCCAGCTCGATATAGATAGTCAAATTATCAACATCGCCAGCAAAGTTGACCACAGTATTCACAATCTTTATATGCGCGTCTCTGGCAACCAGTTTGATATGACGCACTATTTAGCTGCAGACAGTAATAGCAACGAGCAAAATGGTGCGCTGTTTGCCCCCCTAGCTCTGCCCTTTGCTCTGTGGCTGGGCCGCAGTCAGATGGAGGTCTCTCTGGGCAAGCTTAAACTCCCTGACTTCGATGCAGATAATATTTACGTGAACTTGTTTGGCAATCAAAAGGTTCTGCGCCTGAGTTCGTTTAACAGCGATATCTTTGGCGGCCAGGTAAATGCCACTGGACGTCTGGATATACGCCCAAAGACGCCGACCTTTAATCTGCAGGTCTCACTGAGTAATATTGACCTGGAAGTAGCCCTTCCGGCTATGGCTGATAGCAGCGATATCACAGGGCTGCTA
>CAJQJT010000254.1 GCA_905478725.1 uncultured Pseudomonadales bacterium | reverse complement strand
GGGCGTTTGATTAAAATTGTTACCGACGACAGCCCCCGAGTGTTGATGTACAGCAAGCCGGAAGGGGAAGTCTGCACCACCTCGGATCCCGATGGTCGTCCCACCGTATTTGATCGTCTGCCGCGCTTAGCTCGTGGACGCTGGATCGCTATTGGCCGTCTCGATATCAACACCAGCGGTTTGCTGCTGTTTACCAACCACGGTGAATTGGCTAACCGCCTGATGCACCCCTCCTATGAAGTACAGCGCGAGTATATGGCGCGTATTCACGGTGAAGTGGATGAAGCCATGATCAAACGCCTGACGGAAGGCGTTGTTCTCGAAGATGGTGTTGCCAGCTTTAAGAGTGTTAAAGCCCAGCATGCTCGCAGCTCGGACGATGCTGGTGGACGCAATCGCTGGTTTAAAGTGATTCTGGCCGAGGGCCGTACCCGCGAAGTGCGTCGTCTTTGGGAATCTCAGGAAGTGGAAGTTAACCGCCTCAAGCGTATTAGTTACGGCCCGATTGAATTGCCCTCGATTGTGCGTCGTTCAGATTTTCTTGAGCTGGACCCTAAGCAAGTAGTATCCCTGTTTAAAGCGGTTGCCCTGCACCCGCCGAGATTCAGTGAGAAGCATGTATTGAAAGATATGCGTGAGCGCAAAGAGCGAAAGTTGCGTGCTCGAGGTAATACCTGGAAGTAGCCTAGGCTGCTTTGAGAATAGCCTAAGCTGCTTTTAGAATAGCCTAAGCGTCGTGTAAAGAAACGCTATCGGTGCGGTTGCGCATCGATAGACTGGCCATTCACCGCCGCACTGTCGGCGCCGAGCAGATACAGATAGGTTGGCATAATTTGCTCGGGACTGGTCACTGAGCCGGGGTTTTCCGCCGGGAAAGCCTGCATGCGCATGCTGGTGCCAGTGGCGCCAGGATTGATCGCATTGACCCGCACCGAACCCAAACCCTCTAGTTCCGATGCCCAGACCTGAACCATGCCTTCCACGGCGAACTTTGACACTGCATAAGCTCCCCAAAATGAACGACCAACTCGTCCTGCGCTGGATGTAGTGAAAACCACCGAGGCGCTATCGGACTTTTCCAATACAGGCATCAATGCCTGAGTCATTTGAAATGCGGCGGTGACATTCACCTGCATCACCTTGTCCCAGACATCAGTGCGATAGTTGCTCATGGGGGTGCGCTGGCCAAGAATACCGGCGTTGTGCAGCAGTCCATCGAGACGGCCAAACTGCTCGTCCAACTGGTTGCTGAGAATGTTGTAATCGTCGCTGCTTGCGCCTTCGAGATCGATGGGATAGATCACCGGCTCTGCACCGCCCTCGGCCACAATGCTGTCGTAGACCTGCTCTAACTTAGCCACTGTGCGACCCGCCAGAATTACCGTTGCGCCGTGTTTTGCACAATGTAATGCAGCGGTTTTACCAATGCCATCGCCGGCACCTGTGACCAAAATAACGCGACCTGCGAGTAAGGTTTCAGGGGCCTGATAGGCGGCGATTTCGGCATTGGATAACATAGGGTTTTCTCTTCTCAAATCTGAGTGGTGGTGTTTTTTATCGCGGGTTTACTTGGCGAACAGCAGCGAGTGCAGTTGCTGAGACTGTTCGACAATCCAGTCCGCCTGCCAGTCGGCAATCACTTGGCCCGCTTCAATATAGCCCCAGGCAGCAGCAATATTACGCGTGCCCGCAGCACGACCAGCGTCTATATCACGGACATGGTCGCCGACATAGAGGCAGTGCTCTGGTGCAATAGCAATTTCGTTACAGGCCAGCAAAATAGCCTCTGGGTGAGGTTTTGGCAGAGTCACATGGTCAGGGCAGATAACGGTTGCTGCACCTTCCATCAAACCCAGCTGAACTAACGCCGCTTCGGTATAGCGCCAGGGTTTATTGGTGACAATACCCCAGGGAATACTGCGCGCATGACATTCATCGAGGACTTCTTGCAGCCCTTCATAGAGCGCCGTTTTTTCCGCTAGATTGGCAAAGTAGAGCTCGAGAAACTCTTCACGCAGGGGCTCAAATTGCTCGTGGCCTGGCTCTATATTAAAGCCGCTTCGTATTAAACCCACCGAACCATTGGTGACGCTGGTACGAATTGCTGAGTCGGGCAGGGGTGCTCGGTTGTGCAGTACCAGCTGCTTATTTAGTGCAGTGACAAAGTCGGGGGCTGTATCTAATAATGTGCCATCCAGATCGAATAGCAGAGCCTTAAAGTCGAGCATAGAAAATCCGTTATGCGGGCTTGCGCGCGCAGATCATGTAATTAACATCGACATCGGTTTCAGTGAGGCGATAGGTTTTTGTTATGGGGTTGTAGGTCAGCCCAGTCATCTGGTCCAGCTCTAAACCGGCTTCACGAATCCACTGGCCCAACTCCGCCGGACGAATAAACTTGCCGTACTCATGGGTGCCCTTGGGCAGCATGCGCAGAACATATTCGACGCCAATAATCGCCAGCAAGTAAGCCTTGGGGTTGCGATTAATCGTCGAGAAAAATAAGGTTCCGCCGGGCTTGGTCATGGCGGCACAGGCGCGAACGACTGAGCTGGGATCCGGCACATGTTCGAGCATTTCCAGGCAGGTAACCACATCGAACTCTTCGCCGTGGCTCTGAGCAAAATCTTCGGCAGTGGATTTCTGGTAATCCACTTCGACGCCAGACTCGAACTTGTGTAGCTCTCCTACCGCCAGCGGTGCTTCACCCATATCGATACCGGTGACATGAGCGCCGCGCTGAGCCATGGCTTCACAGAGAATGCCGCCGCCACAGCCAACGTCTAAGACCTTCTGCTCGGCCACAGGTGACAGCTTGTCAATCCAGTTGGCGCGCAGGGGATTGATATCGTGGAGCGGCTTAAACTCGCTATTGCGATCCCACCAGCGGCTTGCCAGCGCTTCAAACTTAGCTACTTCGCTGGGATCGACATTTATTGATGCGCTGTTGTCACTGTTGTTTGTTGGCATAGGAAATTGCTACCTAGGGCTTGAAATGATTAGTTAAGATTTTCGTTAACCGGGACTGATCTGGTTACGCCAGGCATCGGCGCGGCGGATCAGATTTTCTTCGTCGAGAGTCACTAAACTGCGTTCTCTCAGCAGAGCCTTGCCTGCCACCCAGCTGTGGGTCACCTGGCTGCCGGCATTGCTGTAGACCAACTGAGAGGCGGGATTATACAGCGGTTTTTGACTCAGAGAGCTGATTTCCACGGCAATCATATCTGCGCTCTTGCCAGCTTCGAGGCTACCGATCTGATCATCCCAGCCCAGCGCCTTGGCGCCATTAATAGTCGCCATGCGCAGTGCGGCGTGGGCATCAAGCACCGAAGCGTCGTCTGCTACGGCCTTGGCCAGCAGGGCCGCAGTTTTTAATTCACCAAATAGATCCAGATCATTATTGCTCGCCGCACTGTCTGTGCCTATAGCCACATTGATGCCCGCGTCGATCAACTTGCCCACTGGGCAAAAACCACTGGCGAGCTTTAAGTTGGACTCGGGGCAGTGCACTACATGGCAGTTATTGTCTTGAATTAAACGAATATCTTCGTCGTCAATTTGCGTCATATGCACCAGCTGTGTTTGGGGCAACAGCACGCCTAGATCATCGAGCCGCTGCAGTGGTCGGCAGCCATAGAGCTTGAGTGAATCGGCAACTTCCTGAGCGGTTTCATGGCAGTGAATATGCACAGGCATATCCAGCTCATTGGCGTAGGTAGCAATACGGCGCATAGTCTCGTCACCCACGGTATAGGGTGCGTGGGGCGCACAGGCAATCTTAATCAGGCCATCACCCTTATAGGTATCCCGCAGTTGCAGGCCCTTGTGAATGTAGTCGTCTGGATCCTTACCGCCAGCGGTGGGGAAGTCGAACACGGTAAAGCCAATCTGGCTGCGCATGCCGCTGCGCTGAACCTGTTCGGCCACGGTGTCGGCAAAGAAGTACATATCAGCAAAACAGGTGGTGCCTGTCTTGATCATTTCCGCCATCGCCAGATTGGTGCCGTCGGCGACAAATTCTGCGCTCAGTACTCGGGCTTCAACTGGCCAGATATGCTCTTCCAGCCAGGGCTGCAGTGGCAGGTCATCGGCGTAACCGCGAAGTAGGCTCATAGCAGCGTGGCCGTGGGCATTGACTAATCCAGGCATCAGGATATGGTCAGCCAGATCGACTACAGACAGGGCGTCAAATTTGCTCTGAGCCTCGGCCTGGGGGTAGATACCGACGATCTTTTGCTGGTCAATGGCCAGGGCACAGTTTTCAAAAACCCGGTTCTCTGGAACCACTGGAATAATCCATCGGCTGTTGATAAGTAAATCGATTTTTATGGGCTGCATGAAGCCTCCTGAGCGAAGGTTCGGAGTATACCGACTTTTTACTGTGGGTTAAGCTTTGG
>CAJQJT010000253.1 GCA_905478725.1 uncultured Pseudomonadales bacterium | reverse complement strand
GCCCTTATATAAAGACCGCTTTGTGGCTATTTTGCCGGACAGGCATCCACTGCTCGACAAGCAGAAATTAAAATGGGTCGATGTGCTGGCCTATCCCCACCTGAGTCTCCAGCGACCAGCCGGAACCCGCAGGCTGATTGACCAGGCTCTTAAGGAAAAAGACTTGCTGCTAACACCGGCTTTTGAATCTCATCAGCTGGTCAGTATTGGGCGTATGGTCAACGAAGGTTTGGGTCTAAGCGTGGTGCCGAGTACCAGTAGGGCACAGATGGAAGAGATGGGGCTGCAGTGTCGCGCCGTTAGTGCACCTGTGATCACTCATCAGGTGGGTATTGTGACTCGGCCTCAGCGTGAGCTGTCAGCCGCGGCTCAGGCGATGGAACAGCTTATCAGGGCCGCGGCTAGTAAACCCTGCGCCCAGATGAATCCAATATTCTAAGGTAGACACAAATGCTCAGCGCTATGCCTGCGGGGTTGTTTGAATAATTCCCGCACTAAGACTGCGCCGCCAAAAAATCAGCACAACGCCCATAATCAATTGCCAAGAGCCATAGAGTAGCAGGGACAGCAGTACCATATCTGCAACCGGATTAGCTTCGCCTGCAACTAGCGGGAACAGAGAAACCTTGAGCAGAAACCCTAGGTTGATGTTGCGCACCACCACTTCCATTTCGATGGCAGTGTTGTCTTTATGTGCGAGGCCAAAGGCCTTGGTTAGGCCTATTCCGATAAGCGTCAGGCCAATAATAAACCCAAGCAGGGTGACCAGGTCGGTCATTGGCGTGTCGGCTATATTGAGTCGGCCAGCACCGACTGAGCCCGCCGCTATCATCGCTATGCCCAGCAGTGAGCCGCGCACGCAGATAGTTGAAAAGCGTTGCGCATATTGTGGGAAACGGCGCAGAAATCCCATTCCTAACAACAGTGGTAGCAGCAAGCAGAGACCAATCTCAATGGCGATTCTCAGAGTCGGCATGGTAAAGCTATCGGGCATATACTCGGCGATCAAGAAATCTAAAATCAGTGGCGTAGTCACCAGACAGGCTACAGAGGTGAAGGCGGTGATGCTGATGGATAGGGGCACATTGCCCCGGGCCATAAAGGTAAAGATATTTGATGAGGTGCCGCCGGGTATGGCGGCAATGATGGCGATACCAATAATCATTCCTGGGGGCAGGTCGGTGGCGAGAATAAAGAGCAGTGCGGTCAATGGCACAATCACTAGTTGCATGAGCAAGCCTACATTCACGGCTTTTGGCTTGAGCACTACCTTTTGAAAGTCAGACACTCGCAGTCCGGCGCCCATTCCCAGCATTGCCAGCACCAACTGCACCACGGCAACCCAATATTCATACTCTATATACCAGTCAATCATCTCTTTCCCCCAATCTATTAGCCTTATTAAGTACAGGCTTATCTTATTATTCTGGGCTGTTTATTGCTCATAAACAGCGGCCTCTATAGTACATACTTTAGAGAGCTGCAGTAACAGCATTGAAACCCTTATCCTTCTCCATTGCCAATGGTATAGCTCTGGGTTTTATAACTTATGTAGCGGTTAAGTTCTTTGCCGGGAAGCGTTCGGATATTACTTTGGGTGCTTGGTTTTTAGGGGCGATCTTTTTGGCTAAGTTTACTTTTTTATAAGAGCTGTCCTAGAAGAGCTGTCCTAGAAGAGCTCTCCTATAAGAGCTCTTATATAAAAGCCTAGTTTATCCAAATACCATTGGTCACCTGACAGTCGATGCTATCCAGCGCCATATGGATTGTCAGGCCTAGGCCAATCAGTCGAGTCTTGGGGATAAAACACAGCAGACTATAAAGTCCGATAAACCACAGCTGATGCAGCGGGTGAAAGCCAATGCTGCAGCGATTGGGGTCGTAGATCGGGTTGGCCAGCAGGTGGTCAATATCCACCGCCATGGTAGCGATCAGAATAAAGTAGGCGACTTGCCACCGGGCGCCAAGTCCTTTTTTTCCGAGCCATTGCTTGCCGTGCTGTTGGTTACGGAACAGTAGTCCAACCAAAAGGGCTGGGACTAAAAAGTGTAGGGCTAGATGCAGCACAGGTTTTTGGCTCTTTGTTTTGTGACTTTATATTGTACAGCGCTTTGCAGGCTGGGCCACAGCAGCAACGATCGCGGCGCAAGCGCCGCCACCATTCCTCGCCTTTGGAAGGCGCAGACTGCTGGTGGTGTTTTTCTTGGCTCTCAACGCTTAAAAATTTACGCTAAAGTAGCGGTTGCAAAAAATTCTGATAGTGGGTGGCCACCTCTTTCGGTGCCTCCACCTGAGGGTAGTGGCCAATCTCGGGAAGTTGAGCAAGATAATCCAAACGACAGTTAAGTTCTTTATAGCGCGCCACCATATGCTTGCCAGAGACCGGGTCCACTGAGCCATTTATTAGGCACAGGGGGATAGTTGACTGCTGCATAGCTGACACCCACCGCTCACGGTGCTCTAGGCGATCGCGAATATAGGTCATTAGATTGTGAAAGATATGTTTGCCGTTATTAATATTAATCAGCCACCAAAAATTTTCCAATTCCTCTTCCGAGGGTTTGCTCTTGGTGCCAAACACCGAGCTAAAGTTGCGGCAAAAGGTTGCATAGCCGGTGAGTCGATTGAGCAGGCTGCCTATGGGGCTCAATAAGAGCTTTTGCGTTAATAGTGCACGGTGGGTTTCGGGAAACAGGCCGCCATTTAAAAAACAGCATGAGAGCCATTCACCGGCGCCGCTTCCTTCAAGCTGGCGGGATAAAAGTTCTTGGCCAACCGTATCACCATAGTCATGGGTCAGTACATGAAACTGTTTTAGCTGTTTGGTTTGTACCAGCGCTTCAATCAGATCAGCCTGTCCATGAATAGAATATTGATGTTTATTGGGTTTGTCGGAAAAACCAAATCCAAGCATGTCTACAGCGATTAAACGGTAGTCCTGTGCCAGGGTATTCCAAATTGGCTGCCAGTCCCAGCTGGACGTGGGGAAACCGTGAAGCAGTAAAATGGTCGGCAGCGTTTTAGCCTCAGCGCTACTTTTTTCCGCGCTTTGGTTGGGGCTCTCATCAATAACAAACAGGCTGTGGCCGAGCAGTTCGACAAGTTCGCCGCGCTCACGCCAAAGCTCTGGTCCAGGGTGACTCCGTTGGGCAATATGTTCACTTATCTGATTCATACTGACGCCTCCGGGGATTTTATGGGTGATTGTTTGCCACCGTTTTTGAAAATAAAATCAGCCAAAATTCCGGACAATTTTTCTGCTTTTCCCCACTGAAAGAAATGGCCGCCGCCAATAGTGGCATGGGCCTGACCTTTGGTGCCGGGCACCTTTGCCAGCCAGGGTTTTTCAAAGCCGTTGGTTATAGGGTCATTGCCGGCGCCGACACATAAAAAAGGTTTTTCAAATGTTTCAAAAAACCCCCAGGCTTTTTTCTGCGCGTCTAGGGATGGGTCCGGCATGATCGGCACTTGGGTGGGCATGGCCCGCACGGCCATTTTATATTTTTCACTGGGAAAGGGGGCTTCATAGATAGTTGACAGCTGGCTGGGAAATGGCGATATTTTTCCCAGCCCGATTGTGCGCATAAAAAGTTCTAGCGCCACAGATAACGGATTGCGTTTTTCCATCTGGGAGGAGCTAATAATACCAACTGGAACATCTTTGTTCTGCCAGGTATATTTTTGCCAATGGGCAAACTGTCTCAGACTTGAGTATTTTTCGCCGCCCGCACCATTCATTTTTTTCATCTGTGCCATCATCGAAAACAGATTTAATTTTTTCTTGGAATTTCGAAATGCGGTGATTTCCTCAACAACTTTTTGAGGCACATCTGGACTGTAGGGTAATCCTGTATTACCAATCGCCACGCGGGCAAAGCGATCGCCGTTATCCGCCACCATGCGCAGGCCAATTAAGCCGCCCCAGTCCTGACCAAAAAAAGTCAGGTTGGTAAAGTCATTTTGTACCAACCACTGATTCATCCAATCCACCTGGCGCTGGTATGTGTAATCTTCCCGCGCTGCAGGTTTATCGGATTTGCCATAGCCGGGCAGGTCAGGGGCAATTACGCGAATGCCGGCTTTGACTAAATGGGGAATCATGCGCGCGTAGAGATAGCTCCAAACCGGTTGCCCGTGCATACATAAAATCACCGGGCCATCTTTTGGGCCTTCATCTATATGATGGATTCTAAGATCGCTGCCGTCGTCGGTTTTGACTGTGGTGTAGTGAGGTTCAAAGGGATACTCGGGAATATCGTCAAAACAGTGGTCTGGGGTTCGTAGAATGTCCATGCTTTCTCCGCGCATTTATAAGGCTTTTTTTTACAGGCTGTTTTTATTAGAGTCTATTTTCTAAGAGTATAACCCAGCAAAATTGTAGTGACACTTTTGCTGACAATACATTTTTAGTCAGCCTGAGCAGGCTCCGTCTCTGCTTGTTTTGAGCGACGTTCCCTCGGGCCTGTCCAATGGGTCACAACTAAGCTTGCATGCTTTTGGTATGGGGAATAGTCTGAAGGTAGGCAGTAAAGATAAATCATAATAAATCCAAAGCAGAAAACTGACTTTGGTGATTTCAACAGCAGCTTTTATAGCGCATTCTACAAAAGGTAAATCAGATGACTGAAGCATGGATTATTGACGCCTGTCGCACTCCCCGTGGCATTGGCAAGCCGGGCCGTGGAGCCCTCACTACTATTCATCCCCAGCGACTGGGCTCCACTGTGCTCAAAGCACTGGCTGAGCGCAATAATGTCAACACGGCTGATGTCGCTGACGTGATCTGGGGCTGTAATGTCCAGCGCGGTCAAAATGGCAATGATATGGGGCGCATGTCGGCACTGGATGCGGGTTATGACGTGACCTCTAGCGGCGTCACCCTGGATCGTTTTTGCGGCTCCGGGATTACCACGGTGAATATGGCCGCGGCGTCGATTATGTCCGGTATGGAAGACTTAGTAGTAGCCGGCGGCTGTGAAATGATGTCCGGTTACGGTCTGCTGAGTGGCGATGTTTCGCCCTTTGTGGATTCAGGCAATGAGCATTTGCGCGAGATGTATGGTCAGTCCCACCAGGGTATCTGTGCCGATACCATCGCGACGATTGAAGGTATCTCTCGAGAAGACCTCGATAGCCTAGCTGCCGTGAGTCAGGAGCGTGCCGCTCACGCCATCGCCAATGGTCATTTCGATAAGAGCCTGGTGCCGGTGTATCACGACGATGGCACTCTGGCATTGGATAAGGACGAGTTCCCGCGTCCGAGCACGACTCGTGAAAGCCTCAGTCAGTTAAACCCATCTTTTGAAAAGCTGGCGCATATGCCGCTGGATGAAGAGGGTTCGACTTATGCCAAATTGATGGCAGTGAAATACCCAGATGTGAAAATCAAGCATGTGCATCACGCCGGCAATTCCTCCGGTGTAGTAGACGGCGCCGCTGCAGTACTGTTGGCCTCACCTGACTACGCAACCAAGCAGGGCTGGAAGCCGCGAGCCAAGGTTTTGGCATTCTGTAATATGGGTGACTGCCCCTCACTGATGCTCAACGCACCAGTGCCTGCGGCCAAGCGCGTGCTAGCCAAAGCGGGTCTAGAAAAAGCCGATATAGATCTCTGGGAAATCAATGAAGCCTTTGCTGTAGTTGCGGAGAAATTTATTCGTGATCTGGATCTGGATCGTGACACAGTGAATGTTAACGGCGGTGCTATGGCTCTGGGTCACCCTATAGGTGCAACCGGTGCCATGTTGATTGGCACTATGGTAGATGAGTTAGAGCGACGCCAACTAAAACGCGGCCTGATCACTATGTGTGCAGGCGGCGGAATGGCGCCAGCGATTATTGTTGAACGTATGTAGGAGTTTTTGCCGTGAGTCAGAGCGAGAGTCAGAGCGAGAGTAAGAGCGAGAGTAAGAGCGAGAGCCAGTCGTTTACACCAGCAGATGTGGCCATTCAGCCGCGCAATCGGCAGCATGATTTGGCCGAGGCCCTCAAAGGTGACTGGATGCGCAAAGATGTCTTTGCCACGGCCTGGTTCAATGCCATGTCGATCACCTTTCCTCTCGGCGAGCAGTTTTTTATTAACTCGGTGCGCCACTATCGCGATCGCATTACCGACCCCAAGCTGCAAGAAGAGATGCGCCAGTTTTTTAGCCAAGAAGCGGTGCACCTGCGAGAACACAGGCGCTACAACGAAATGCTCTGTGCACTCCGCGGCTATGATCTGGAAAAACTCGAAGGCCCACTGCGTCGCCGCATGAGCTGGGTAAAAAAGAATGTTCCGGCTCGGGAGCAGCTTGCTGGTACTGCGGCAGTGGAACATTTAACCGCGGTGTTAGCGGAGAAAGCCCTGGGAGATAGCGGTATCTTCGCCGATGCCGATCCCGCCATGCGAGACCTTTGGCAGTGGCATTCGGTGGAAGAGATGGAACATAAGGCCGTGGCCTTTGATGTCTATCGCGCTATAGGCGGCACAGAAAAAATGCGTCGCGCGGCGATGCGGCGCAGCACCTTGTTTTTGACTTGGGATATTCTCCATGGGGTGCGTCATATCTTGAAGTGCGACGGTGTGCTCTGGAGTCCGAAAGTCTGGTTCTCGGGAGTCCGCTTTTTGTTTGGTAAGCAGGGCATATTGAAGGGCACCTGGGCACCCTACAAGGATTTCTTCCGTGAGGATTTTCATCCTTGGCAAGAGGACACCAGCCACTTGATTACCCAGTGGGAATTGCAGCAGAGTCATTAAGTTCTGCGAAAAATAGCTTAAAAGATAGAAAAGTCAGTAAAGAGGCGCGAAAAGACGCCACAATCGGTAACTTTAGTGGGCTGGGGAGTGAGTTAAATGTTGAGTCTTAATCATCAAGGTAGGTTAGCTGCGCTTTTGCTGATATCGGCCGTGGCTATTCCTTTTGCTTTGCCGTCCTTTGCCGACAGCTACGAACCCGAAGCCCTAAAGAGCGGCCGCGTGGATCCTAGCCTGCATCTCCAGCAGGGCAGTAATCAGCAGGTCGCACAAAAAATCAATGAGGTTATCTACAAGGCCACCGGCTTTGGCAATACCTTTATGGTGGTTACCAACGAAGGCAATGTGATTATCGATACTTCTTTGCCAGCCATGGCACCCAAGCATAAGCAGCTATTGACCGCGGTAAGTGATGAGCCGGTACACTCGATTATTATTACCCATGGCCACGGCGATCACACCGGCGGTGTGGCACTGTGGCGAGAGCCCCAGACCAAGGTCATTGCCCAGCAGAATATGGTTGAGTTTCTCAACTATCAAAAGCGCTTGGGCAAACTATTTATGCAGCGTAACAGCGCGCAATTTGGTTTTGATCTGATTGAAGAGGACGCGCCGTCGTCCTCCGTCAGCCAGAGTGCTGGTGTCAATATGTTGCCCAACACCTTATTTGATCGGCGCCTGCACTTTACTCTTGGCAGCGAACAGTTTGAAATCCTCCACACCCCAGCGGAAACCTACGATGCTCTGACTGTGTGGATGCCGGAATACAAAGCCGCTTTTGTCGGCGATCTTTTTTACCGTTCATTTCCCAACATCTACACTTTGCGCGGTACCAAGCCGCGCTGGGCGCTGGACTATATAGAGTCGATTAATCGTGTGTTGGCGCTGCAGCCAGAAATTCTGCTGCCGAGCCACGGTGAGCCGATTTTTGGCAACGACAATATCCGTCGCGAGATGACCCGTTACCGCGACGCCATCCAATATGTCCACGACCAAACCGTTCAGGGCATGAATCAGGGCCGCGATGTATTTAGTCTGATGCGCGAGATTAAATTGCCTGCCGAGCTCGATGTGGGCGAAGCCTACGGCTGGGTCTCCTGGTCGGTGCGCGGTATCTATGAAGG